>NZ_JBXWQW010000005.1:0-131350 GCF_059612585.1 Ruegeria sp. YKSF57
GCTTCGGCTTCGGCTTCGGCTTCGGCTTCGGCTTCGGCTTCGGCTTCGGCTTCGGCTTCGGCTTCGGCTTCGGCTTCGGCTTCGGCTTCGGCTTCGGCTTCGGCTTCGGCTTCGGCTTCGGCTTCGGCTTCGAAGGTCAAATCTTCCGAGGCTGTAGCATCGTCAACGGTGTTTTCAGTCGCACCTGCCGAAAAGTGCGAACTCTGGTCGTCGGTTGCGTCATCTGTTGCAGGGATCGCGTCGTGGTCTTCATCTGTCTTCTTTTTGCCGGCCACCGTCAGCTCCCCCTTGATTCTCAAATACTTAGAACCCACAGACCAATGCAGGTTAATCCGCGTTCCGAGCGCTCTCAACCCGCATACGATCACTCACAAGCTTTTTAATCGCGGCGCGCATTCCTTCGGCGTTTGGATACTTGCTAACAACCAGACCCTGAATATTCAACGATTCCAGAGGCTTCGCAGCTGCTTCGCTTATTGCCGCCGCCCATAGCGGGGCCGTGCCTTTCCATTGATCGGCAAAATGTCGCGCGGTTCTTGGGGAAAAGATCGGGGCCAGCACGGGTTGATCATCAACCATCGCCGCGCGTGCCGCATCAGAGAATCCAAGCTGTATTTGCCGGTAAACAACCTGCTCCTCTGTTGGCAATCCGGAATTGGAAAGGGTTACGGCGACATCGCCGAGACCGTGTTCGCCTCTCAAATGCAGCAGTGGTCCTTTGGGTCGGCGGGAAACCAGGTCTGCGATCAACTCTCCTGCTGTTTCGCCGGCCATAATTGCCTGCCACCCTTCTTTGTTTGCGGCGTCAGTTGTCGCCGGGCCCACGCAGAAAGCCGGACATTGTCGGTCACCTGACAACCGCGCCGTAGCGGCAACACCGTTTGAAGATGTGAAGATGACACCTGCGAAACGGCCAAGGTCAATATCCTGGCGATGTGGTTGGATATCGATAAGCGGAGAGATAATGACGTCTACATCCGCCGACAAAACCGGAAGCAGTTGCGCTGCAAACTTTTCAGAGGCGGCGCGGGGACGGGTCATCAACAGGCGTATGTGCAAAGCGATTAGTCACGGGATTGTTTGAATGCGCGCGGGGTGATACCCCGGCTTTCGATCATGATGCAACGGTTCGGGTCGATGGCGCAAACTTTTACGATACTTGGACTGGAAAGCAGCTGCGACGATACTGCAGCGGCCGTCGTGCGTCAGACCGAGGGAGAACCTGCGCAAATCCTGTCTTCAGTCGTTTATGGCCAGACCGAATTGCATAGCGCCTTTGGCGGCGTCGTGCCTGAAATTGCAGCTCGGGCACATGCAGAGAAACTGGATGTTTGCGTCCGTCAAGCCCTGGAGGATGCTGGTCTATTTCTAACAGATATGGATGCAATCGCGGTGACTGCCGGACCGGGGCTGATCGGTGGCGTCATGTCAGGCGTGATGTGCGCCAAGGGCCTGAGCGCTGCTACCGGCCTGCCGCTGATCGGAATAAACCATTTGGCCGGACATGCGCTTACGCCGCGCCTGACCAATGGAGTGGACTATCCTTATTTGATGCTTCTGGCGTCCGGAGGACATTGCCAATATCTGATCGCGCTCAGCCCGGACAGGTTCACCCGTCTGGGTGGCACGATCGACGACGCGCCGGGCGAGGCCTTTGACAAAACCGCCCGTTTGCTGGGACTGCCGCAACCCGGTGGGCCTTCGGTCGAGGCCCAGGCTAAAACGGGAGATCCCAAGCGTTTTCGCTTTCCCCGCCCCCTGCTTGATCACCCGGATTGCAACCTGTCCTTTTCCGGCCTCAAGACTGCCCTGATGCGGATGCGCGATCAGATCGTTGGAGAAAAAGGCGGGTTGACCCGGCAAGACCGCGCCGACCTGTGTCGGGGTTTTCAAGATGCTGTTGTCGACACATTGGCCGAAAAGACTCGACGTGCCTTGGCCCTGTATCTGAAAGAAGGCCCGGCGGATCCCGTTGTCGCCGTGGCAGGGGGTGTTGCAGCGAACTGCGCGATTCGCGCTGCGTTAGAGACCGTTTGCCTAGAGCATAGTGCCCGTTTTATCGCTCCACCCCTGCATCTTTGCACTGACAACGCCGCCATGATTGCTTATGCCGGGATGGAGCGATTTCGGGCAGGTGTGTGCGACGATCTTAGTTTGACCGCCCGCCCGCGATGGCCCTTGGATCAATCCAGCCCTGCCTTGCTGGGCAGCGGCAAAAAGGGGGCCAAGGCATGAGTATTGCTGTGCTGGGTTCGGGGGCGTTTGGAACAGCGCTTGCGATATCGCTTTCCGGTAATGGTCGGGTAACCCTGTGGTCCCGTTCGGAAGAACAGGCGGATTTGATGCGAAAATCCCGCGAAAACGCCCTCCGCCTTCCCGGGGTGTCGTTACCCGACACGCTGAACATCACCTCGGATCTTTCCGAAGCGGCGGCCAATAAAACCCTGTTGTTGGCGATCCCCATGCAAAGACTGCGTCAGGCGCTGACCGACCATGCCGAATGTCTTTCCAGTCACCTGTTGGTTGCGTGCTGCAAGGGAATCGAACTGAACACCGGTGTGGGTCCGCTTTCGGTCATTACCCAGACGTTACCCAACGCCCGCCCCGCCCTGTTGACCGGCCCAAGCTTTGCCCGTGACATAGCAAAGGGCCTGCCAACCGCGCTGACACTGGCCTGTGTGGATGCGGATTTGGGAGCAACACTGCAATCCGAACTCACAACCTCGAATCTGCGGCTGTATCGCACGACGGATACGGTCGGCGCGGAGCTCGGCGGTGCATTAAAGAACGTTATGGCGATCGGTTGCGGCGCCTGCATCGGAGAAGGCATGGGAGAAAGCGCGCGCGCAGCTCTTTTGACACGCGGCTTTGCCGAGATGCAGAGGTTCGCCAGCCTGAAAGGCGCCCGTCCCGAAACTCTCATGGGGTTGTCCGGTCTGGGCGATTTGGTGCTGACCTGCTCTTCGGAACAATCCCGCAACTATCGGTTCGGCCTGGCCCTTGGCCGCCACGAAACATTCGACAGCGCAACAACGGTCGAAGGCGTCGCAACCGCCCGCGCCGTGGCGCAGCTTGCAAGCGAACAAGGCCTCGACATGCCTATCAGCACGGCCGTAGCCGAACTAAGCGGCGGTGAATACAGCGTCGCCGAAGCCATTCGATATCTACTCAACCGACCCCTCAAGGAGGAATGACATGCTGATTGCCCTGATTGCCCGGGACAAGGATGGTTCCCTGCAAACCCGGCTTGACAATCGCGCCGCCCATCTGGCCTATATCGGAGAGACCGGTGTGGTGTCGCAGGCCGGTCCCTTGCTGAACGGTGACCAAATGGTCGGTTCGCTGATCGTTCTGGATGTCGAAGACTTGGCCGAAGCCCAAAGCTGGGCCGACAACGATCCTTATGCCAAAGCCGGGCTGTTCCAATCCGTCGAATTGATACCGTGGAAAAAGGTGATCGGCTGATGGCCTATTGGTTGTTCAAATCCGAACCCTCGACCTGGAGCTGGAATCAACAATTCGCAAAGGGCGAGGCGGGCGAAGAATGGGACGGCGTGCGCAACTATCAGGCCCGCAATTTCATGCGCGAGATGAAGTTTGGCGACCGGGGCTTCTTCTATCACTCACAAACCGAAAAAGCGGTGGTCGGCATTGTCGAGGTTTGCGCCGAGGTTCATCCGGATAGCAAGGCCGGCGATCCACGCTGGGAATGCGTCGACATCAAGGCGGTACGTCCGTTTGAAGCCGCGGTTACGCTGGATCAGATCAAGGCAGATGAGGCTTTGTCGGATATGATGCTGGTAAAAAACTCACGACTGTCCGTGCAACCTGTAACCGAAGCGGAATGGCGACGGGTCTGTGCGTTAGGGCAGACGATGCCGGATTGACGCACTTCGCTGATGGCACGGATCGACTGGTAGCACGAACTTAATTTTCGCCCGAACAGCGCTACTCGAGAATTTGGGAAGGTCCTGACGCATCAGAACCTTCCCCACCCCGCGTGCTCCCATTTCACCACACGCGTTTTGAAAACTCTGGTCCTGACCGTCCTGGTCTTAGTTCACTTCATAGCCGATCCAGTGCCACTTGGGCAAACCTTAAGTATCTAAAATATAATCCAAATTCTCCAATAAACGCGAAACGCCGCCGAAATGCTCCGGCGGCACTCAAAGTCGATTTCTGTCGGATCAATAGCGGTAGTGGTCTGGTTTGAACGGGCCTTCCGGCTTGACCCCGATATAGTCCGCCTGATCGGCGCGCAGTTGGGTCAGCTTGACACCAATCCGATCCAGATGCAGACGCGCAACCTTCTCATCCAAGTGCTTGGGCAGAATATAGACCTGGTTGTCATAATCCTCGCCTCCGGTCCAGAGCTCGATCTGGGCCAGAACCTGGTTAGTGAACGAGGCCGACATCACAAACGACGGATGGCCGGTTGCGTTTCCAAGGTTCAGCAGGCGGCCTTCGGACAGCAGGATGATGCGATTGCCCGAAGGCATCTCGATCATGTCCACCTGTTCCTTGATGTTGGTCCACTTGTGGTTTTTCAAGTTCGCAACCTGAATTTCGTTGTCGAAGTGACCAATGTTTCCGACGATGGCCATGTCTTTCATCTCGCGCATATGCTCGATGCGGATCACGTCCTTATTGCCTGTCGTCGTAACGAAAATATCGGCAGATGCAACTTCGTCTTCCAGCAGAGTCACCTCGAAACCGTCCATCGCCGCTTGAAGCGCGCAGATCGGGTCAACCTCGGTCACTTTCACCCGGGCACCAGCTCCGCGCAGCGAGGCGGCAGAGCCTTTTCCAACGTCGCCATACCCGCAGACGACGGCAACCTTGCCCGCCATCATTGTGTCGGTGGCGCGGCGGATACCGTCGACCAGCGATTCCTTGCAGCCGTACTTGTTGTCGAACTTCGACTTGGTCACGCTGTCATTAACGTTGATCGCCGGGAACGGCAGATGGCCTTTTTCCATCATCTTGTACAGGCGATGCACGCCGGTAGTGGTCTCTTCGGACACGCCCTTGATCATATGGCGTTGCTTGACGAACCAGCCCGGACTTTCTGCCAAACGCTTCTTGATCTGCGCGAACAGCGCGACTTCTTCTTCCGATTGCGGATTTTCGATCAGGTCGGTCTCACCTTCCTCGACCCGTGCACCCATCAGAATGTACAGCGTCGCATCGCCGCCATCGTCAAGGATCATGTTTGCGCCGCCCTCGGGGAACTGGAATATCTGGTCGGCATAATCCCAGTATTCCTCGAGCGTTTCGCCCTTGACGGCGAACACCGGCGTTCCACTTGCAGCGATCGCAGCAGCAGCATGGTCTTGTGTCGAGAAAATGTTGCATGATGCCCAGCGCACATCCGCGCCCAGCGCAACCAGCGTCTCGATCAGAACGGCAGTCTGAATGGTCATATGTAGCGATCCGGCAATACGGGCGCCTTTCAATGGCTGGCTTTCACCGTATTCTGCCCGCAAGGCCATCAGCCCCGGCATTTCTGTTTCGGCGATATCCAGTTCTTTGCGGCCATATTCGGCCAACGAAATATCCTTAACGATATAGTCTGCGGGCATCGGTTGCTCCATTCCGACAAAGCTCATCCGCGCAGCGCATAACATCCACCGGCGGGCATGGCAACTTTGTCAACCTGACAACCGATCTATCCCACAGTGTTCTTGTATCCAATTCAGCTTGGTGTGCCCTGAGCCTCGATTTTTGGAATGGCTTCGAAGAAATCCGTGCCTGCGGCGACAACACAGGCAATCCCGTTGGCCTGAGTCAAAAGCACGGTATATGTGCCTGTTTCCTTCGAAGACCAGACTTCCATGACGGATTGCGCACCACTGGTCTTTTGCAATCCGCCAAATGTCAATTCTTCAGCGAATTTTTCTTTCAGGTTGGCAACAATGGTATCCCGCATCGCACAACTGGCGGCAAAGGCGGGTGGCGCGGTTGCTGCCATGCCGAATGCAAGGGTAAGGCCCAACAAGCGCTTGAACATGACGTTCTCCTTTCGATACACGTTTCGATCTGAGGAGGACGCGCCGGGAGGAATGCACGCCCCCCTCTGCACTTGATATCGTGATCCACGCGCGCCGGTTCAAAGCACGTCCCTTCAAGAAGGTGTTGGCAGCATGTGATCAGGATGAAATACAGGCTACGCTGCAATTGTGGCATCACCACGGCAAGGCAAAAGGGGCATGGCAGAATGGCAACACAACCCAGAGCGTGGCAAAGAATGCTGTCGGGCCGCCGCCTGGATCTGTTGGACCCGACGCCAGTCGATATCGAGATCGAGGATATCGCCCACGGCCTCGCCTTCGTTGCACGCTGGAATGGTCAGACGGATGGCGATTTCGCCTATTCCGTGGCCGAACATTCGCTGCTGGTCGAGGAGCTTTTTGGCCGCATCGCACCGAAGGCTCCGGTCAAATGGCGCTTGGCCGCGCTGCTGCACGACGCCCCAGAATACGTGATCGGCGACATGATCTCGCCTGTTAAATCCGCCGTTGGGCCGGATTATGGTGATCTCGACGATCGCCTCGCCGCAGCCATTCACATCCGGTTCGGCTTGCCCGCCGTCATCCCCGCAACGATCAAGAAACAGATCAAACGCGCCGACAAAATCAGCGCCTGGATGGAGGCAACCCAGATCGCCGGCTTTTCCGAGACCGAGGCGACGAAGTTTTTTGGGCGACCGGATAAAGCCGTGATGGAAGGGTTGGAAATCAAGTTAAGACCACCGATTGAAGTACGGGAGGCGTATACCGATCGGCATGCGGAGTTGTTGGGAAAACTCTAGTCGCTTGGTTTATGAAAAGCGTTTGCGGATAATTCTGCTGCCTGAGTTACCTAGATGAACTTCCAAGCACGTCGATAATAAGCGAACAATCATCACGATTGGAAATGGGATTGCAGGGCAAACTCGAGTAGTCATCTTTTGACAGCTCAACTCCATCTCATATGATAAAAAACTCATCGTCTTCGTCACCGATTTCATTGAACACTATTCGGAAAAGCCATTCGCTTTGGCCTGTTTCAAACTCTTGCGCCAAGTAGCGGACGTTACCGCAATCCCTCGTCAGCAAGGCGGTCTGGCAATCGCCTTCAACGCAATGACCAACTGTTCGCGGATACTGAGCAAAGGTTGGATTTCCCGCATCAATACATGCCGCGCGTACTTGGAAAACTGATCCGACCAATACCACAGTAAATAGAAGCGGAAGTTTCAACTCTCACCGAGGGCTACGCTTCGCCAAAATTCTCTGCAACGTCCGGCGGTGCATGTTCAAGCGGCGGGCGGTTTCGCTGACGTTCCGGTCGCACAGTTCGTAAACCCGCTGAATATGCTCCCACCGCACACGGTCCGCGCTCATTGGGTTTTCCGGCGGCGGCGGCAACTCGTCGCCCTTGGCAAGCAGCGCGTTGGTGATGTCGGTCGCATCGGCCGGTTTCGACAGATAATCCGTGGCACCGATCTTGACGGCCGCGACGGCGGTCGCGATGGCGCCGTATCCGGTCAGCACCACGACCCGGCAATCCGGGCGCTTTTCTCTCAGCACTTCAACGACATCCAGACCATTGCCATCCTCCAGCCGCAGGTCAACGACGGCAAATGCGGGCGGCCGAGCAGTTGCGATGGCGCGGCCTGCCGCAACCGACGCCGCGGTTTCAATTTCAAACCCGCGCTTCTCCATTGCTTTGGCCAAACGCCGCAGAAACGGTTCGTCATCATCTACCAGCAAAAGCGACTTGTCGGGTCCGATTTCAAGCTGGGAAGTGTCGGCCATGCTCTTTCTTTCTGCGATTATTCGGTCTTTGCCCTATCGGCGAGTATTACCAGCCCCTCGGCAAAGGTCAAACGCCCTATCGCACTTACATGTTACCCAGAAAACAGCCGATCTTGTCGGCCATCTGCTCAGGAGTCTCATCGCGCTTGAAGAACTCGACAAAACCGTGCTCGGGTAAAACCAGGTAAGAGAAGGTCGAATGATCGACGAGATAGTATTCGTCGCTCTTGTCATGCGCCTTGTAATAGGTCTTGTAAGCCTTACTGGCTGCCTTGACCTGTTCCGGCGAACCCGTCAGGCCGATCATCCGCTCGTGCAGATTCAGGGCAAAATCGCCGACCACCTCTGGTGTGTCCCGGTCCGGGTCGATCGATATGAAGACCGGCGTCACTATTTGGCCGCGCTCTGAAAGAATGTCGACAGCCTCGGCGTTACGTGAGGTATCAAGCGGGCAGACGTCCGGGCAAAACGTATAGCCGAAATACAAAAGCGACGGTCCGGTTAACACATCCTTATCGGTCACGGTTTCGCCCTTGGCGTTGACCAGTTCGAACGGGCCGCCGATCGAACCTGCACCCCCGGCAATCTGGCTGGAGCGGCACTGAGCAAATTGATCATCCGATCCGCGCCCAAGCGTCAAAACCCAAGTGGCGCCCAGGACGACAAGTAAAATAGCGGCGGCAATGATGGCATAAAAACGGGTCATGGAGCGGTACCTGAGGTATGGGTTGTTGATCGTCTTGCGGCAGACACCTATCAAGGTATTCAGCCGTTGCAACAGGACATAATCAACCGATGCCGAATTCCAATATGAGCCTTTGGCGCGGACAAGAGCGCAGCAGCTGGATTCGCCTGCGAACGCTTATTCTGTTGCGCTGGGTGGCTATCGCCGGTCAGATCATCGCAATCACCGTCGCACAGCGGTTCTATGACCTCCAACTGGAACTGGGGCTTTGTTATTTTGCCATCGGAATCTCGGTCATGGGCAACCTGGTCGCGATTTTTCTGTTTCCCGAGAACAAACGGCTGTCAGAGTTCGAGAACTTTCTGATGGTATTGTTCGACCTGCTGCAACTGGCATTCCTTTTGTATCTCACGGGAGGTCTGCACAACCCGTTTGCATTGTTGTTGCTGGGTCCGGTGACCATTTCGGCCAACGTGATGAGCTTGCGTTCGACCATGATCATTGGCGCGGTGGCGGTCATTCTAGTGACGCTTTTGGCTATTTTTCACCTGCCCCTCAGAACCGACATGGGCTTTATCCTGCGAATTCCCGACATATTCGTGTTCGGCAACTGGGCCGCCATCGTTATCGCGATCGTGTTTCTGGGAGGATACTCCTATCGGATCAGTTCCGAGGTTCAATCCATGTCCGAGGCACTGGCAGCGACCCACATGGCGCTGGCGCGGGAACAAAAGCTGACCGATCTCGGCGGTGTTGTTGCCGCTGCAGCACACGAATTGGGAACACCGCTGGCAACCATCAAACTGGCGAGCTCTGAACTTATCGAAGAACTTGATGACCGGCCAGAGCTGCGCGAAGACGCGGTTCTAATCCGCGAACAGGCGGACAGATGCCGGGATATCCTTCGCAACATGGGGCGAGCGGGAAAGGATGATCTGCATCTGCGTCAGGCGCCTTTGTCGACGGTGATCCACGAATCCGCCGAACCGCATGTGAACCGTGGAAAGATCGTACATTTTCACGAAGGCCCAAGTGCTGGTGGCGATGTGCAGCAACCCTCGATCCTGCGCAAGCCCGAGATCATTCATGGGCTTCGAAACCTGATCCAGAATGCGGTGGATTTTGCACGCAAGAATGTCTGGGTCGAAGCGGAATGGACCGACAATTGGATCATCATCAACATCATGGATGACGGACGCGGTTATCCGCACCACATGATAGGTCGAATCGGTGATCCTTTCGTGCGCAAGCGCCGCGCGGAATCCGACCACAAGGAGCGCCCGGAATATGAAGGCATGGGTCTGGGATTGTTCATCGCGAAAACATTGCTGGAACGCAGTGGTGCCGAACTGAAATTCGCCAACGGCGCCGATCCGTACCAAACTCTCACCGACTTGTCCGACCGCCGCGGCGCCATCGTTAAGGTTATCTGGCCGAGAAACCTGATCGATGCACAAACCGGAGATCACCCGGTTCCGTCCGGGCACAATCAGCAGATCCCGATTTGAGTTAACGAACCATTAACCATTCCTGCCCAAGGATCACTCATGGTCGTACGGAATTACGCAGCATTCACTGATGGTTGATTGGCTCCTGCTGGCAGGGCTTTGCACTGTGTCTTCGGTCCTTGCCGTCCTGTGGCTGGCACCGCGAAAGCGGTCCCGAAATATGGCCTATGGGCTTTTGTCGCCCGACATGCTGCACAATTCGGTTTTCCTCTTTGCGGGGAATGATCTGGTTACGCATTCCGACATCGCGCTGGCTGGGCACGAAGACGTCACGGACTGGGGTGGTCTGAGGCGATTGTTAAGACGCAATTTTCCCGCGTTTCCGGAAAGTCCCGAAGATGTCTGCGTCGCAGGTACGATCGTGGTTCCCGCAATCAACAGCATCTTGATGCAGGACGTTTTGTGCGAATGGATAGACGGGATCGTGCGCGTGCAAATCCGTGACCTGCCCGAGCAGCACGAAGGGCGCCAAGTGCAAGACAGCTCTAATACGCCTCTGCGGTTGACAATGGACAAGGCTCCCTATCCGGTCTGGCTGACAGATCACAAGAACACGGTAAGCTGGTGCAACACCGCCTATGTGTCGTTGGCCCGCAAGATTCGCGGCAAAGACACCGACCTGACCGCGCCTATGTTTCCAGACGCGGACGAGGATATGCAGCCCGGGAAAAAATACCGGTTCTCGCTGACGATCGGTGATACCGAGAGAAAGTTGTGGTTCGACCTTTCGATCGTTCCCCATGACGAGGGAACCCTCTGTTATGCCGTCGATATCAACGCAATCGTGGAGGCCGAGGTCGCCCAGCGCAAGTTCGTACAAACATTGGCAAAAACCTTTGCACAACTTTCGATCGGTTTAGCTATCTTTGATCGCAACCGGCAACTGGCCCTGTTTAATCCAGCTTTGGTTGATCTGACCTCGCTGCCTGCGGATTTTTTGAGCTGCCGGCCAAAAATCTCTACTTTCTTCGACCGCTTGAGAAATCAAAACATGATGCCGGAACCCAAGAATTATGGCGGGTGGCGAAAGCAAATGAACGATCTTCTCGAAGCGGCCACTGATGGCAGTTTTCAGGAAACTTGGTCCTTGCCTTCTGGGTCGGTCTATTGTGTCAGCGGCCGGCCACATCCCGACGGCGCTGTTGCGTTCCTGTTCGAAGACATCACCGCCGAGATAACCCTGACGCGACAGTTTCGTGCCGAACTGGAACTGGTCCAGGCGATATTCGACAAGCTTGCTGACGCAATCGCTGTGTTCTCACCGGATGGGTCGTTAGCTTTTTCCAACTGCGCCTATTACCACCTTTGGGGTACCGAACCGGACGCAGGATTAATCCAACAGAGTGTCCAGGAAATAACCCGAACTTGGCAAGATCAGTGCCTTGCCACACCGGTCTGGGGAGAGATCCGCAACTTCGTCACCGACAGCGACAAGCGTGCCGAGTGGTCGGCGTGCGTCAGTCTGCGGGATGGAACGCCGGTGTCTTGCACGGTCAGCCCCATTCAGAATGGCGCGACCATTGTTCGGTTTGCTGTTATGGCGGAACCGCCTGACGTATCTGTACCGGAGCAAGCCTGCACCTGAACCTGCTTGCAGCGGGGTCCCGCCGACGCCATTGTGGCGCCATGACGCCTGCCCCGTACCAAATCACTCTTGCGACCGCGGACGACACTGCCGCGTTTGCCGCCCTGTTGGGGGCCGAACTGACACGCGGCGACGTTTTGTTGCTGGCCGGCGAGATTGGCAGTGGCAAGACTCATTTCGCCCGCAGCCTCATCCAGTCACTGCTGATCGAAACTGAAGATGTCCCTTCGCCAACTTTCACCCTTGTTCAGACTTATGACACGCAGAAAGGTGAAATCTGGCACTCGGACTTGTATCGATTGACCGATATCGACGAGCTTGAGGAACTGGGATTGACCGACGCATTTGAAACCTCGATCTGCCTTGTCGAATGGCCGGAAAAACTGGGTCCGCTCGAACCTGCCGGCGCATTGAGGCTGCTGTTTGAAACGGACCCGGAAAACGAGGAAACCCGGCACCTGAGGGTCACATGGTCTGATCCGAAATGGAACCTGCTTTTGGAGATACTTTAATGACGAACAGAAAGGTTCTGGCCGAAACCTTCATTGCCCAGACCGATTGGGCAAACGCGACTTCTGCACCGCTGGCCGGGGATGCCTCCAACCGCGGATACAAACGCCTGACCGATCCCGAAACAGGTCGCACCGCGGTTCTTATGGATGCTCCTGCGGACATGGGAGAAGACGTCCGCCCATTCGTCTCAATTGCCAACCACCTGTTGTCCGTGGGGTTGAGCGCGCCCCAGATCTACGCCGAGGATTCCGAAAACGGCTTTCTTTTGCTCGAAGATCTGGGTGACGACCTGTTCGCGCGCGTTCTCGAACGAGAATCGGAGCTTGAACCCGAATTGTACGAGGCCGCGACGGACGTACTTGTACAATTGCATCAGGCACCGCTGCCGCCGCTCGACAGCTATGACCCGACACTGATGACCGAACTTGCAGCGCTGGCTTTCACAAAATATGCCTTTGGCATCATCCAAGAGGTAAACCAGCATACCCTGGAACGGTTCGAAAACCGGTTTTCGGACATACTGCTGCGCGAGACGCAAGGCCCCAAGGTTCTTATTCAACGAGACTACCACGCCGAAAACCTGATCTGGCTGCCGGATCGTGAAGGCGTGCGTCGCGTTGGCTTGCTGGACTTCCAATGCGCCATGCTGGGCCATCCGGCGTACGATCTCGTGTCCCTGCTTCAGGATGTTCGCCGTAAAGTTTCAGCAGGTGTCGAGATGAAGATGATCAATCACTATGTCGAGGCCACCGGATCGAACGATCATGATTTCCGAACTGCCTATGCCGTTTTGGGCGCGCAACGGAACCTCCGGATCCTTGGCGTGTTCGCCCGATTGGCAACCGAAAACGGCAAGCCGAGATATGTTGATCTCATTCCTGCGACATGGGCGCTCTTGATGCGCGATCTGGAGAACCCTGCGCTGGCTTCAGTCGCCGGTTTCCTGCGCGAAACGCTCCCGCCACCGACACCGGAAAACCTCGAAAAGTTGCGAAACAAATGACCTACGGCCCGGATGCAGCGATGCTATTTGCGGCAGGGTTCGGCACGCGCATGGGCGCGCTGACCAAGCACACACCCAAGCCGCTCATCAAGGTCGCAGGCCGCCCGCTGATCGATTACACGCTGGATCTGGTTCGGGCCGCGGGTCTGAACCGCATTGTGGCAAACTTGCACTATTTACCGGATCAGCTGGCTGCGCATTTGGTACCCCGTGGCGTTTTGTTGTCGCGAGAAGAGCCCGAGATTCTGGATACCGGTGGTGGTCTTCGGGCTGCGTTGCCATTTCTGGGTGCCAATCCAGTGTTCACTCTGAACACCGACGCAATCTGGGCCGGCCCAAACCCGCTGGAAATGCTGCGCACCGCGTGGAACCCTGACATCATGGATGCGCTATTGATGTGTATACCGGTGGCACATGCGCTGGGGCATTCCGGCGCCGGAGATTTCATGGCTGACGCCGAGGGTCGCATTCGGCGCGGCCCTGGCCTTATCTATGGCGGCATACAGATCACCAAGACCGAAGGGTTGGCACAGTTCACGGAGTCTTCCTTTTCATTCAACATGTTATGGGACGTGATGCAGCAGCAGAACCGCCTGTTTGCGCTCCGATATCCGGGTCGTTGGTGCGACGTCGGCCATCCTGTGGGCATTACCCTGGCCGAAGAGTTGCTCGCCGATGTTTGAAGCCAACGCCAGCCCGCGCGTATTTGCTGTCGCGCCCGGCGTGGATTTCCCAAAGGCGCTTGTGACCGGGCTGATGGCGCGCACCGCACATCTGCCACCCGAAACGCTGGCGCGGGCGCAAGTGGTCGTCAACACCCGCCGCATGGCGCGTCGCGTGCGCAACCTGTTCGACGCGGGTCCAGCCTGTCTGTTGCCACGCATGAGTTTGATCACTGATCTGGGCGAAAGCGCGGATCTGTCCCGATTACCGCCGGCAATCCCGCCGCTGCGACGCCGGTTGGAATTGACGCAACTGATCGGCAAGCTCTTGGACCAACAACCGAATCTAGCGGCCCGCGCCTCGCTTTACGATCTGGCCGACAGCCTTGCGACGCTGATCGACGAAATGCAGGGCGAAGGTGTATTGCCCCAAGCCATCCAACAGTTGGATGTCAGCGACATGTCCGGGCACTGGGCGCGGGCTCAGACTTTTATCTCGATCGCCGACCAGTTCATCACTTCCGGGGACGACGCGCAGGACGTTCAGGCGCGGCAACGGCGGGTTGTTGAAGACCTGATTGACCGTTGGCAGGCAGATCCGCCGCGCCATCCGATAGTACTGGCTGGATCGACCGGCTCGCGCGGGACCACGCTGATGCTGATGCAGGCTGTGGCTCGCTTGCCGCAAGGCGCTTTGGTTCTGCCCGGGTTCGACTTTGACCAACCAGATTACGTCTGGTCTGGTCTGGATGACGCGTTGTTGTCCGAAGATCACCCGCAATTCCGGTTTCGCAAATTGATGCGTGGATTGGGGATCGAACCGCACCAAATCACCCGTTGGACGGATGACGCGCCCCCATCGCCTGCCCGCAACCGTCTGGTTTCCTTGGCTTTGCGCCCTGCCCCGGTCACTGACGCCTGGATGGCCGAAGGCCCAGACTTGGTCGACCTGGTCCCCGCAACCGCCAACGTGACGCTGGTCGAGGCGCAATCTCCCCGTGCCGAAGCGCTGGCCATTGCCCTGCGTCTACGACAGGCGGCGGAAACCGGTCAGACGGCAGCGCTGATCACTCCCGACCGGATGCTGACACGACAGGTCAGCGCCGCGCTGGACCGCTGGGCCATTGTGCCTGACGACAGTGCCGGTTTACCACTTCAGCTTTCGCCTCCGGGACGGTTCTTGCGACATGTTGCCGGGCTGTTTGTCAATCGGCTGGATGGTGAAGCGCTTCTGACGTTGTTGAAGCATCCCCTGTGTCACGCCGGCGGTGAGCGTGGCGCGCACCTGTTGCACACCCGTGATCTTGAACTCGACCTGCGCCGCAATGGCCCGCCTTATCCTGACAGCGCCAGCCTTACCGGTTTCGCGATCCGCAAAGAAATGCCCGAAGGTTGGATGCAATGGCTGACCACGCATTTCTGCGATCAGCAAGTGACCGTTGAGCTGCCGCTGGCCGACTGGGTTCACCGCTTGCGCGAGTTGGCCGAGAAGATTTCGTCAGGAAGCACAGGTGAGGGGGGAACTCTCTGGGACATGAACGCCGGTCAAAAGGCGCTTGCTGTGATCACGTCGCTGGAGGACGAGGCCGCGCATGGTGGTACCATGGTCGCTCGCGATTTTGCCGATCTTCTTGGCGCGCTGCTAGCGGGCGAAGAGGTGCGCGACCGCGACGCGCCTCATTCCAGCATCATGATCTGGGGTACGCTTGAGGCGCGGGTGCAGGGGGCCGACCTGCTCATTCTCGGCGGCCTGAACGAAGGGAGCTGGCCCGAGGCCGCCACCCCTGACCCCTGGTTGAACCGTCAGATGCGCGACAAGGCGGGGTTGCTGCTGCCCGAACGGAGGATCGGCTTGTCGGCCCACGATTTCCAACAGGCCATCGCCGCACCCGAAGTCTGGTTGACCCGTGCCAGTCGCTCGGACGACGCCGAAACGGTGCCTTCGCGCTGGCTTAACCGACTGATCAACCTGTTACAGGGTTTGCCAGACGCGGATGGCCCCGACGCTCTGGACGCTATGCGTGCTCGCGGCCGTCAATGGTTGGATTGGGCGGCAAAGCTGGAAGAGGCACCGCGTCTGGATCCGGCCCCGCGCCCCTCTCCGCGGCCGCCCGTATCGACGCGCCCGACGCAGCTGTCGGTCACCGAAATCAAGAAGCTGATCCGGGATCCGTACGCGATCTATGCCCGTCACGTGCTGTCGCTGAAACCGCTCGATCCGCTGGTTCAGGCGCCGGATGCCTTGCTGCGAGGGATTGTGATCCACGAAATTCTCGAAGCATTCATCCGTGACAGCGTTCTGGATGGCGCGCTTTTGACACGTGATGCGTTTCTGAAACGCGCAGAAACCTTGCTGTTGGAACATGTAGCCTGGCCAACGGCGCGAAAGCTATGGCTGGCGCGTCTGGCGCGGATTGCCGACGCGTTTCTGGCCGCCGAGATCACCCGCCGCAGCGATGCCGGGCCTGTTGCGTTCGAGGCCAAGATGAAAAAACGCCTCGATCCATTGGATTTCACGCTCGTAGGGCGGGCCGATCGGGTTGATCAGACAGCGCGGGGGTCGTTACGGATATACGACTACAAGACCGGTATGCCCCCAACCGAAAACCAGCAATCGAAATTCGACAAACAGTTGCTGATCGAGGCCGCGCTGGCAGAAGAGGGCGGGTTTGAAGGGTTCGATCCGATGCCGGTGGCTCAGGCCGTTTTCATCGGCATGGGCGGGACGTACAAGGAAGTTCCGGCGCCCTTGGAAAAAGAACCGGCCGATAAGGTTCTTTCGGAACTCAAACAACTGATTTCCGCTTACTTAGAGCCTGATCAGGGATATTCCTCGCGCCGAATGCTGCACAAGGATTCCGACACTGGCGACTACGATCACCTGGCCCGTTTCGGTGAATGGGACCGAACCGCAAATCCCGTCCCGGAGGACCTGACATGACCCCTCGGAACGAAGCGACCGAGCGGCAGGTGCAGGCGGCGCGGCCCAATGCCTCGACCTGGTTGGCGGCCAACGCAGGGTCGGGCAAGACGCGGGTGCTGACCGATCGTGTTGCCCGGCTTTTGCTGAGCGACGTGCAGCCCCAACACATCCTGTGCCTGACCTATACCAAGGCAGCGGCCAGCGAGATGCAGAACCGGTTGTTCAAACGGCTGGGGAAATGGGCAATGCTGGACGACGACAAGCTTTTGTCAGAGCTAACAGAACTGGGTGTCGAGCATGCGATCGATCCTGCCCGTCTGGCACACGCCCGCACGCTGTTCGCCCGCGCCATCGAAACACCGGGTGGCCTGAAGATCCAGACCATCCACTCTTTCTGTGCCTCGCTCTTGCGCCGCTTTCCGCTTGAGGCAAGGGTCAGCCCTCAGTTTACCGAGATGGAAGATCGGGCCGCCGCCTTGCTGCGCGAAGAAATCGTCGAGGATTTTGCCGATGGCCCGCAAGCACCGCTAATCGACGCGGTTGCGCGTTTTGTCACCGATACCGGTTTTGACAAGCTGACACAGGCAATCACGACAAACCGTAACCTGTTTGCCGATCCTTGTACTTGGGACGATCTGCTGCGCCTGTTTGACCTACCCGAAAGCTTCAATGAGCAACGCCTGCTGGATCACGTGTACCTAGGCGGCGAAGTTGAATTAATTCGGTCGCTACTGCCTGCGCTGACCGAAAGTGGCGGCAACAACGCCAAGGCTGCGTCGAAACTTGCCGGATTCACAGACGCAACGCTGGCTGGGCTGCCTATTCTGGAAGACGTGCTGTTGACCGGCGCAGGCGCGAAAGAACCTTTCACGGCAAAGATAGGCGGCTTTCCCACAAAAGCCCTGCGGGAAGGAACACTGACTGACGCGATGCCGGCGCTTGAGTCGCTGATGCTCCGGGTTGAGAACGCGCGTGAAAGGCGGCTGGCGTTGGTTGCGGCGCAGAAATCATTGGCCCTGCACAAATTCGCCGCCGCGTTCCTGCCGGAATACGAGCGGCGCAAGCAGTTGCGTGGCTGGCTGGATTTCGACGACCTGATCCTGAAAGCACGGCAGCTGTTGAACGACCCCGCGGTCGCGGCCTGGGTGCTGTATCGTCTGGATGGCGGTATCGACCACATTCTTGTGGACGAAGCACAGGATACCAGCCCGGAACAATGGGACGTTGTCGAAAAGCTGGCGCAGGAATTCACCAGTGGGGAAGGTGCCCGCACGGATGTCGAACGCACGATTTTTGTCGTCGGCGACAAGAAACAGTCGATCTATTCCTTTCAGGGCGCCGATCCGCAGGCCTTTGATCGGATGCAGGGTGCGTTTGGCCGAAAACTTTCAGAATCAGGCTCTAACTTGGAGAATCTGACGCTTGAATTCTCCTTCCGCTCATCCACGGCCATCCTGCAACTGGTGGATCTGGTGTTCGACAATCGCGCTGATGCCGGATTTCACAAAGACGCTCTGCATCGCGCGTTCAAGGCCGACTTGCCGGGGCGGGTGGACCTGTGGCCGGTGGTCGAAAAGGTCGATGATGAAGAGGATGGCGATTGGACCGATCCGGTCGACCGGCCCAGCGCGCGGCACCATACGGTCGTACTTGCCGAGCAGGTGGCCCAGTCGATCAAGGCGATGATCGAGCGTGGTGAAACCATCCCCGAAGACGGTGACACACCCGGCACATTCGTTCGCCGCAAGGTGCGACCGGGCGATTTCCTGATCCTCGTGCAGCGCCGTTCGGACCTCTTTGCCGAGATTATTCGCGCCTGCAAATCCGCAGGCCTGCCGATTGCGGGCGCCGACCGTTTGAAAGTGGGCGCGGAACTGGCCGTAAAGGATCTGGCAGCGCTTTTGAGCTTTCTTGCCACGCCCGAGGACAGCCTGTCTCTGGCCACTGTGCTCAAATCACCGTTGTTTGGCTGGTCCGAGCAGCAGCTTTTCAATCTGGCGCATGCACGCAAGGAGAAATACCTCTGGGCCGCACTGCGCCAACGCGAAAGCGAGTTTCCGGGAACGCTCGCGGTGCTCAATGATCTGCGGGGCCAGACCGATTTTCTCAGGCCCTACGATCTGATCGAGCGCATCCTCACGCGCCACGACGGGCGTCGAAAACTGCTGGGGCGGCTGGGGCCCGAGGCCGAGGACGGAATCAACGCGCTGCTCAGTCAGGCGCTGGCTTATGAACGGACGGATATCCCAAGCCTGACGGGTTTCCTTGTCTGGATGCAGACCGACGACCTGGAAATCAAGCGCCAGATGAGCGGAGTGGGTGACATGATCCGGGTGATGACGGTTCACGGTGCCAAGGGGCTGGAGGCGCCGATCGTGATCTTGCCGGATACGGGTGCGCGCAGGGCGCCAACGGATGACGAAGTGATGCGGGCCGAGGGCGCACCGCTTTGGAGGGTGTCTCGGGACGCTTCGCCAAGGATCGTCGCGCAGGCACGCGAAGAGGCGCAGGCCAAACAGATTGCCGAACGGTTGCGTCTTTTGTATGTGGCTCTAACACGGGTCGAAAAGTGGTTAATTGTTGCGGCGGCGGGCGATGTCGGCAAGGACGGGACTAGCTGGTACCAGATGGTCGAAGCGGCAATGGATCGGGCTGGCGCCACTATCGTCGAGGGTTCCGGGATCCGGCGGCTGTCACATGGCAATTGGGATGGGTTGCCCTTTGCGGATAATGTCGCTTCACCGGAGGAAGCCAAAATAGAATTGCCAGAGGTTTTCCGGCGTTCCGCGCCTTTGGTCGAAATGGCGTCGGAAACCATTAGCCCTTCGGATCTGGGCGGCGCGAAGGCGCTGCCGGGGGATCTGGGGCTGGATGAAGAGGCGGCCAAATTGCGGGGGACCCGGATCCATTTGCTGCTGGAGCATCTGCCGGGAATCGCCCCTGAAAATCAGGCCCGGCTATGCGCTCGTTTGTTGCCCGATATGCAAGAGGCCGAACGCGAGGAGTTGAGAGCAGAGGCCGCGGCGGTGCTGAACGCACCGCATCTTGCACCGGTATTCGCGCCGGACACACTGGCCGAAGTTCCGGTGACCGCAAAGCTGTTTTCGGGCCGGATGCATGGCGTTATCGACCGGCTGATCGTAACGGAAACCGACGTGCAGGCCATTGATTTCAAAACGAATGCGACAGTTCCGGATGCCCCGGAATCCTGCCCCGAGGGCCTGTTGCGACAGATGGGGGCCTATGCCCAGGCGCTGGCGCAGATCTATCCCGGAAAGACGATCCGCACGGCAATCCTGTGGACCCGCACCGCCAGTCTGATGTGGTTGCCCCACGATCTTGTGAGTGATGCACTTGGGCGCACCAAGATATCTTGACCTCCCATAGTGGCGGACCTACTTTCATTTCCCAAGCGCATTCCATTCAGGAGACAGAATATGTCCACCGTAGCCGTCACTGACGATACCTTTGATGCCGAGGTCAAGAACTCGGATGTTCCCGTTGTCGTAGATTTCTGGGCCGAGTGGTGTGGTCCCTGCAAACAGATTGGCCCCGCTCTGGAAGAGCTGGCGGTTGAGTATGGCGGCAAGGTGAAAATCGCCAAGGTCGATGTCGACAGCAACCCGAACTCGGCTGCTGCAATGGGTGTTCGCGGCATTCCGGCGCTGTTCATTTTCAAGGATGGTCAGGTCGTGTCGAACCGCGCCGGCGCTGCGCCGAAAGCGGCACTGCAGAGCTGGATCGACGAGTCGATCTGAGCCCGGCCAAAACCCGAATTAGGTGAAGCGCCCAACCGGGCGCTTCTTTTTTGTACGAATTGTACCGGGTTTTCAGGGGGCCTTGTCCATTTTGTACAATTCATTTGCGGGCTTTCACGTTGCAACGGCCGCCCGCATTCTCGTGCTATAATCGCTTTCATCATGGCAACGCACGACAACAGACGCTGGTGGATACTTGGGGCGATGGGTGCCATCCTTGGGGTGGTGCTGCTGGATGAAACCGTCATCGGCGTCGCGTTGCCGACCATCCGGCGCGACCTTGGCCTGTCCCAATTGCATGCGCATTGGGTGGTCAATGTCTATCTGCTGATGCTTGCGGGTCTGGCCGCTGCTGCCGGGAAAATCGGGGATATCATCGGAGCGCGAGTTCTGCTGAACTCGGGGTTGCTGTTTTTCGGAGCGACGTCGATCCTTGCCGGGTTTGCCGAAAGTGGCAGCGCGTTGATCTTTGCGCGGGCTGCACAGGGCGTTGCGGCGGCAATGATCTTTCCGCTTTCGCTTGTTCTGGTCACGCATTCCTTTCCGAAAAAAGAGCGTGGTATGGCGTTGGGGCTGTATGGCACCATCGGCACCTGCTTCATGGCGCTGGGGCCGATGGTCGGGGGTCTGCTGACCGAATATCTGTCGTGGCGATGGATTTTCTGGATCAATCCTCCGATCGTGCTGGTCGTGTTTGCCATCGTCTGGGCGTTCTGGCACGACACGCCGAACGCTAAGGACACCCGCTTTGACCTGGTCGGGTTCTTGTTGTTGATTGCCGGCCTGGTGTTGTTGATCTTTGGCATCATGGAGGGGCCCGATCGCGGCTGGTCACAGCCGGACACGCTGATCCCGCTTTTCCTTGGAGCGGTTTTGCTGGTTCAGTTCGTGCGTCACGAAAGGCGGGCCGAGTCCCCGCTGATTGCGGTCGAACTGTTTGCAAGCCCGAATTTTCTTGCGTCGAATCTGGTTATCTTCACCGCCCAGTTCGTGAAGATCGTGATGCTTGTTTTTGGGGCGATGTATTTCCAAACGGTCATGGGATTCTCGCCGTTCAAGGCGGGGGCCGCCTTGTTGCCCGCCGTGGTGCCGCAGATCATCGTGGCGACGGTTACGGGGAAGTTGGCGGACAAATACGGATCGCGGATGCCATCACTGGTTGGTGCGTCGGGGGCATCCATTTCCATGTCGGTTCTTGCCATCGGCCTTGCCCTGCAGGATTTCTTGCTGATCATGTCCGGGTTGTTTTTCTGGGGCATGGTCGTGACCTTTCTGTTCGTTCCGCCCCGACGCGCGGTCCTGCTTTCGGTGCCGGAACACATGCATGGGCAGGTGAGCGGTGTCACCATGACCTGTCAGCTTATGGGCGGGACAATCGGGATCGCGGCATGCAGCACCGTTTATACGTCCACCGGTTCGATAACATCGGTGTTCACGGTGTCCGCTATACTGGCGGCGGGCGTTTTCCTGTATGGATTGATCGCGCTGGATCGCGCCACACCGGCGACAGACGAACCGGAACCCGGATGAGCGTTTGAAACTGGACCGATCAAGCCGCAAGGTCTGGCCCCTTGAGGATGCCGTGCGGACGTGCATTGTGGCCCGGCAACAGAAGGCAGGAGCAGGCATGGCCAAGACACGGGTGCTGGTGGAATTCGGGATGGGTACATCGCTGAGGCGTGAGGACTATACCGAGGCGGCGAAACGCGCGCTGAAAGACGCGCTGTGGCACAACTCGGTCAACATGGCCGAACTGTTCGGCTTTGCGAAAGAGGCAATGATCATCGATGCCGAGATCGGCGTGCAGCGCCCCGATCTGGTCGATGTTGCGGTGCTGAAGGCGGTGTTTCCCTATGGTCAAGCCAGCATCACCGTGACCGAAGGCGGTCTGGATATCGACAAGCCGCATACTGACGGGCGCACCGTGATCGCCAATGCGGCGATTGTTGTCTCGTTTGACATGGAGCCTGCGGCATGACCGAAAGACGTATCATTCTGGAAATGGGAACCGGCAACGACCTGTATGGTCAGGACTATACCAAGGCCGCGCGCCGGGCGGTGCAGGACGCGCTGCATCATTCATCGATCACGCTGTTTTCGAAACTGGGCGTGGATCATGCCGAGATGCGGGTTCAGGTGACCATCGGTGTGCAGGAACCCGACAAGGTGGATTGCGACCTGGTTGCGTCCGACCTGCCACGGGGCCGGGCCGAGGTGCGGGCGGTCAAAGGTGGTCTGAATGTCAGGGATGCCGGGGCCGGAACATGCCACGTGGTTGCCACCGCCGCGGTCGAGGCGTTTCTGCCGGACATGGCGGGGAAGTATCGGCTGAGCTGATCGGGGCCGTGTGGTCGCGGTGCAGCAAATACGATCAGGTTGAGCTAAAATGGGAAAGATTCCCGCTTTTGATCGGCTGGTATCGGGTGACATTTTTGGGGAGGGCCAGTGCATGACAGATCGAGTTTCAAGCCACTACGACGGCGGCGGCGGTCTGGCCGGGAAGATCGCCCAAGGTTTGCGGCGGAACGGATTGGAGCCGCATGAATTGAGGCCATCGGACCTTGAATCCGTCGATGAGTTTCACTTTCGCGGCCGGGCGGCAACTCTGGAGCTGATTGACCGCATGACACTGACCGAAGAATCGAAGGTTCTGGATATCGGCTCGGGGCTTGGGGGGGTGTCACGCACGATTGCCGAGGTTGTCGGTTGTCCGGTGATCGGTATCGACCTGACTCCGGAATTTTGCGAGGCGGCAACCGAGCTGTCGCGCTGGGTTGGGCTGTCGGGCAATACCACGTTTCAGCAGGGCGATGCGCTGAACCTTGCGTTTGATGATCACGCGTTTGATGCCGTCGTGACCGTGCATGTCGCGATGAACATTGAAAACAAGATGCGGATGTACAAGGAGGCCCACCGGGTTCTGTCGGCGGGAGGGACATTCGCGGTTTATGACATTCTGCAGGGAGATGGCGGGGACATGCTGTATCCGGCGCCCTGGGCGCGGGACCCCTCGATCAGTCATCTGGCAACCCCGGACGAGATGGAAGCCCTGCTTGCCGGTGCCGGGTTTGAAATCGTGCAGGCGATCGATTCAACCAAAGAAAGCCTTGAGTGGCTGGAGGCCAGAACCGCGCAATCCGACATGGCAAAGCCGCTGCCTGTTACGACGGAGCTGTTGTTCGGGGCGGAGTTTCGGGACATGACGCGCAACCAGCTGCGCGGGCTGAAGGAGCGGCGGATGCTGACCGTCAGCTATATCTGCAAGGCGTGATCCGCGCCGGGCGATTGCAGGTTTGGATCTGGCGGATTGGCAAAAGAAAAAGCCGCCCGGTTTCGAGCGGCCATTCTAGCTGTATCCAATCATGATGCAGATCAGATCTTGGCGATGTCTGCACGGGTCAGACCGATGTCATCCAGCTGGGCGTCGGACAGTTTCGTCAGTTCCCGGCGGGTCTTACGGGTTTCGTTCCATTCGACGATGGTGTTTTTAACGTCGATCAGTGCGTCCACTACGTGGAGAACGGTGACTGCTCCGAGCGGCGCATGGATATTTGCGGTGGTTGCCATTTGCGCGATCCTTCTAAGTGAAACAGCCGATCCTTCATCGGTTGTGATCCCCATCTAGGATCATGGATCGAGATTCACAAATGCCCGCTCGTCAGCCCCGAATTGCATTTTGTGCATATCTTTGACGCGCGTGCCATGACGGTTGCGCCCAATCGCCGACCGGCCCATATACTGCGGGCAAGAGATACGGAGGCATTCATGGCAGACAGCGACTTTCCCGGCTGGCACGGAACCACGATCATCGGCGTCAAGAAGGGCGGCGAAATCGTCGTTGCGGGGGACGGTCAGGTCAGCCTTGGGCAGACCGTGATCAAGGGCACCGCGCGCAAGGTGCGGCGGCTGAGCCCGGGCGGATTCGAGATTGTCGCTGGCTTTGCCGGGTCGACGGCGGATGCGTTCACGTTGCTGGAACGACTGGAGGCCAAGCTGGAGGCGACGCCGGGCCAGCTGGCGCGCGCCTCGGTCGAGCTGGCCAAGGACTGGCGCACCGACAAGTACCTGCAAAAGCTTGAGGCGATGCTGATCGTCACTGATGGCAAGGATCTGTTCGTGATCACCGGGGCCGGGGATGTTCTGGAGCCCGAGCATGACGTGGCCGCGATCGGGTCGGGCGGCAATTTTGCGCTGGCGGCCGCACGCGCGATGATGGACAGCGACAAGACCGCCGAGCAGGTCGCGCGCGAAGCGATGGCGATCGCCGCCGATATCTGCGTTTACACCAACGGCAATCTGACGGTCGAGACGATTGGATCATGAACGACATTTGGTGGCTATAGTTGGAGGTATAGTTGGTGGGATTGTCTGCCCCATCGTGCTTGAAGGGTACCGGGCGCGGAAACACAAAAACGATTGGAAAGAACCGCGCAAGAGGCTTCTAGAGTCTATGTTGAAAGACCCAAAATATCGTTTTAAATCAATAGATAAACTCAGCAGAACGATTGGCTGCACGCTCGATGAAACAAGAACCTTGCTGATTGAAATTGAAGCACGCGGTGCCATTATGAAAAAGTCAAAGAAAGAAGGCTGGGCGCTTATTAGACGTGCACCACTAAAGGAAGAGCTTCGAGCGTTAGAAGAAGAAGATCTTGAAGAAGACCAATAATAACAGCCGTTTACGGGTTTTTGGTTCGCTTTACCCTGTCAGGCCAGCAGCGCCTTGACGTCTTTGGTTTTCCATTGCCGGTACATGCCGATAAGGCCCAGCCCGGCGGCGACGATCACGATGTAGTAGGGCAGGCGGATATCGATGCTCATCAAGCCGCCGCCGATCAGGGACATGACGCCACCGGCCAGACAGAAAACGGCGGTTCCGACGCCCATCACCCAGCCCTGATCGGACTCGCTGACGCTGGAGGACAAAAGCCCCAGGAAGGTCGGATACGACACGCCAAACAGGAAATAGAATCCAAAGACCGGAACATAAACCAGAATGGCGGACGGGATAAAGGCAAAGGCCAGCCCGCAGATCATCATGACCACCAGCGAGGTTCGGACGATGGCGTGCTTGCTGAACCTTTCCTGTGCCGGTTTCACCAGGAAGGTCGAGGAGAAGGCCAGCGCAAAGCCGATGACGACCATCGCCATGCTGCCGCCAAGCACGCCGTATCCGAAGGCGCTGGTCAGGAAATTGTCGACGAAGACGTAAAAGGTCACGTTCGCGATCATGAACAGCGAATAGACCGGCATGAGTTTCAGCAATAACGGGTGTTTTCCGATCGCCAGCAGGCTGTCGGTGATGTCGCGCGGGCGAAACACGAAGGGCGCGCGTTCGGCGCGGGTGTCCTTGAAGAAGGCAAGAACCAGAAAAATGGCGATCAGCACCAGAACGAAAGCGCCGTAAAACGGTGTCTTGAAAGTTGCAGCGCCGCCCAGAAGCGCCTTGTCGGACAGGATCGCACCGATGATCGGACCACCGACGAGGCCAAAGCTGACACCGGTCACGATATAGCCCATGTTGCGGTCACGGTCGGCGGCATCGGTGCTGCCGTCGATCATCGCGGCCTGCGCGATGGGCTGGTTTCCGGCGGTGAAGCCGGTGACACTGCGGCCGATGATCAGCAACAGCAGGCTGTTGAGATAAAGCGACAGGATGGTCAGGGCATAACCCAGCAATGCGCCGCCAAGACAGATGAGCAGCGCATTCTTGCGCCCGATGGAATCGGACACCTTGGAGACGTAGACAACACCAAGAAACCACGCGAGAAAGAAGCACCCGATGACGAGGCCGTAATAGAAATGGCGGCTGCCGGTGGGGGTGTCATGAGGCAGGAAGCTTGATGTCGGTTCCATGATCATCGAGTTGATGATCGGGAAGACAAGGCCCTGACCGATGAGATCGACAAACACAACAAACAACAAGGTAATCTTGGCAATGGTTGACATGCTGCCCCTCCGGTCTGAAGCCCTGATGGGCAGTGTAGCAGCACCGGTTGGTTTCACCTAGCGGTCAGGCCTGGCCGTTGCATGTGGCGGTGAATGGCCCGCAAAGATGCCGCCCGGCAAAGGGTCAACCATCCAGTTCGGAAAGCAGGCGCCTAAGCGCTGCCAAAGCTTGTTGTCGGGAATCCGGGCCCATCCGGCTGCGATCAACGGTAAAGTCGTAACCCTTGCCTTCGTGATGGAGGACATTCGAATTCGGTTCGTCAAGTTCGTGGAGCCCCCGCACCGCGTATATGCGTATGGGATGGCGAAAGCCCTTGACCGTGATCGGCTCGCGCTCTTCGACAGGCAGCCAATCTTTCACAAGGGAATAGGTTTCCGCGGCCAGCAGTATCCCGCCCGGATCGGCCTCGGCTTCCAGCCTTGCGGCCAGATTCACCTCGTATCCGATGATCGTGTGGTCCATTCGGTCGTCAGAGCCGAAATTGCCCACGGTGCAATATCCGGTATTGATGCCCATGCGGGCCTGAAATGGCCGGTCGATCAGGCCCCGTCGATGCCAGCCGGCCTGCAATTCAGCCAATCGGCGCTGCATGGCAATGGCCATTCTGACACAGGCCGATGCGTCCTCTTTGGCCCCGCGGCTTTCCGGATCGCCAAAATAGAACATCATTGCGTCGCCGATAAACTTGTCAAAATAGGCCCCGTGATCCTGCGCAACCAAGGACATCTCGGACAGGTATTCATTCAACAGGGCGGTCAGCTCTTCGGCTTCCAGCTGGTCGGTGATTTCGGAAAAATCGGCAATGTCGGAAAAGAAGATTGTCAGTTTCTTGCGGCGGGATTCGAGCACGACCTGTTGCCCTCCGTCCAGTATCGACTGGTAGAGCTGCGGTGGCATGTATTTGGAAAGCTGGCTCGACAGGTGTTGCAGCGCGGCGTTGGCCTGCTTCATCCGGGTCACCAGATGGGTGTTTTCGACGGCGATATTTGCCTGTGCGACAAAGGTTTGCAGTATGTCGAACTGCTGGGTCGTGAGCCCGCCTGTCGTCAGTCGAAGAACGGCCAGAGCACCGACTGTCGTGTCGCCCTGGGCAATCGGCATCATCGTGACGGCGCGATAGCCGGAGGCCAGAAAGTTGCCCGCACCCATCGGAAACATGTCCTGCGCATCGGCGACGTCGGCAATGTCGATGGCCTTGCCGTTCAGGATCACGTGGCCGTGGATTGTTTCGGGATGAAGCGGCGCCGGAAAGCGGCCGCGCCATGCCTCGACCCCCGCCTGATCGGGGCCGGCGATTGCAGCCGCTTTGACTTCGTTGCCGTCGCGAAGTGCGATGCTGATGGTGGCATCGGGAAAAAGTTTCAGACCGGCGCGGACTATGGCGTTGAAAACGGGCTGCGTATCGTTCGGCGAGCGGCTGATCACGTCAAGGATTTCCGACGTGGCGGCCTGACGATCAAGAGCGTCCTTCAGCTTTTTGTTCAGCGTGTCGTCTGCGAGGTCTGGCTTGATCAGGTTCTGCCTGTCGCCTTTGGAGTTGTCTGATGTCTCATGCCGCGGCATCGCGCCCCCCAGAATGAACACGGATCGAGTTTCAACCAGTGTATACGAGCATCGGGGGATTTCCCAATTTTCGGGAATGCGCGGCGACATCGCGGGCCGCATCAACCGGTATTCGTTGCCCGCCAAACGTTGAAGCAGCCAGGTATTCTGGTGCTGTCGGGCCGAATATTGTCCATTTCAGAGCCGAAACCGGGCTTGGGCAAACTGACCGTTCCTGATTGACACCCATCATTCACGGAACAAGGCCGCGAGACGGGCAGAGCGCCGGGCCAGGACACTGTCGCACGCGGTGACGAGGACCAGCCTGCGCTGAAGCGTTGCTGGTGCCTTGAGCGTTTTCACTTCGGGGATGCGGTAGCGTTCCACGTCCGGAACGGGAAGCAGGGTAAAGCCAAGCCCGGCCGAAACACATTCCATGATGGCTTCGAGGTTATCCAGAACGATTGTCCTTGCATCGGTGGGACGCTTTTGTTCCAGCATGGCTTTGGCAATCAGCTTTCCGATCCCGGTATCGGGCATGAAGTGGAAGAAAGCGCTGTCGGACAAGAGACCGGGAAGCCCGTCTGCAAGCAGTGAGCCGTGGGCGGCAAAGACAAAGGGCTCCTGCCGCAGGACGTGAGATGACAACTGGTCGGGAAGCCCGTCGGCATCGGTTATGACGGCGGCATCCAACTGGCCCGAGACAACCTTGCCCTGCAATGTGGCGGACAACCCGGTTTCGAAATCGAACGCGGCGCGCGGTACGTCCCGATTGGCCATCCGCAGAAACCCCGGCAGCAATCGGACGGCTGCCGTGGTGACAAACCCGAGCCGGAACCGACCAACCAGATCGTCGCTGGGACGGCAGATTTCGATCAGTTTCTCTTCGTGCCGCAGGAGGGGCGTTGCTTCTTCGACGATGGCGCGGCCGATCGGGGTCAGGCGCGGCGGTCTTACCGAACGGTCGAACAGATCCACGCCCAGCGCCTCTTCCAGAGCTTTCATCTGCATGGAAAGGGCGGACAGCGTCATGCCGAGTTGTTCCGCTGCTTCGCTGAACGAGCGAACCTGCGAGATCCTGGTTAGGCTTCTGAGGGATCGTGTGTGCATTATTTCAATATTCTTGAATTATTAGTCCACTTTTATACGATAGGAATGAAATAAAAGGTCTGCTAGGTTGAGACAATCACATTTCCGTGAACTCGATGCTCGCAGGAGCCGTTTCGATGACCCAACCGCTTGTTGCAACCGCCAGAGAACTGACCTTGGAATTTGAACGCCGCGCGTCCCATTGGGACAGGACGCGCAGCTATTGCTGGAGCAACGTCTCGGCCCTGTCGGATGCCGGCATCATGGGCATGACGATCCCGACGGAACTGGGCGGCCAGGGCGCGAGTTTCCTTGACGTGGTCGAGGTGGTCGAGGAAATCGCGAGGGCCTGCACGCTGACGGCGCGCGTGGTGGTCGAGGCCAACATGGGCGGCATAAGCGCCGTCATGGCCTATGGTTCCGAAGAGCAGAAAGCGTTCTGCGCCCGGCATGTTCTGGCGGGCGACAAGCCGGCGATCTGCATCACGGAACCCGAAGCCGGCAGTGCGGCAACCGAGATGCGGACAACCGCGCAAAAACGTGGAGACACCTATGTTCTGAACGGGCGAAAGCACTGGATCACGGGCGGCGGCGTGTCGAAGCTTCACCTGATCTTTGCGCGCGTTCTGGATGAAGGCGGCGAGTATCTGGGTATTGGCGGGTTCATCGTGTTTGCCGATCCGATCAAAGCGGACCTGCCGAGGGGATTCCAGATCGTCGGTCGCGAACACACGCTTGGACTTTGCGGGATGCCCGAGGCAGAGTTGCGGTTTGACGATCTTGAGGTGCACGAAAAGTGGCTGTTGAAACCGCCCTCTGGTCTAAGGCGCGGGTTTTCGGATCTCATGAATGCCTATAATTCGCAGAGGGTCGGCGCCGGGACCATCGCGATGGGCGTTGCCGCTGGCGCCTTGGGTCGCGCAAAGCAATACCTTTTGCAGCGGGAGCAGTTCGGCCGCCGATTGGCCGAGTTCCAGGGGTTGCAATGGATGGTGGCCGACATGGATACGCAGATCCATGCCGCACGTCTTTTGCTGCATGACGCCGCGCGTTCCTGCGGCCCGGACGGGAACGGGTTTCCCGATATGGCAAAAGCGGCGCGGGCAAAACTTTTTGCCACGGAAATGGCAATCAAGGTTGTCAACGACGCGCTTCAGATGTTTGGCGCGCGGGGGTACAGCGACAGGGAGCCGTTGGAACGGATGTACCGGGATGTTCGCATGTTCACGATCGGTGGCGGAACGGCGCAGATCCTGCGCAACCAGATCGCCAGCTCGGCCTTGGGCATCAAGTGCCCGCAAACCCGCGACGGATATCAAAGCGCAGGCATCACAGCTCAGGGTTTTGCCGCAGAATAGGTCGGCGGGTTTTGGCGACGTGGTTCACCCGGTATTTGTTGCCTGAAAGAAGTTGAGGCGGGCCGGTATGTTGACGCTGTCCGGACCCTCGAAGGCGCGAAAATTCTCAAGCACTTGTGCCTGAATGACCTGAATGTCCTTTGGGCCGCCGTTGTATTTCTTCAGTATCCGGGCAGCGGGACCAATGTTGGAGGCCAGCGCGGCCACCTGCGCCACCGATCCCGGATAAGCCAATGTGATCTCGGCAACCTCGCCCGTTGCGTCCTCGAAACCCGCGCGTTTCAGGATGTCGAGCACGTGACCGATGTCCTGAAATCCAAGCGGCCCCGGTGCGTTCGGAACGGATGGATCGGGCGGGCCAAGCTGGCTGATCGCGGCCTGGCACGGGGCCTGAAACCAGAGGTTGTCTTTCATCGGTGCCCAAGCCGCGACCACCATCCGGCCACCTTTGCGCAGATGGGCGCGGATATTGGCGAAGGCCGATACCGGGTCGGAAAAGAACATGACCCCGAACCGGGACGTCACGATATCGAATGGCGCGCCGGGGATCGTATCGGATTGCGCATCCAGCAGGCTGTATTGCGATTTTACAGCTGTTCCACCCGCCTTGGATTTTGCGTGGGCCAGCAGCGGTTCGGAGATGTCCAGCGCCGTGATGGCGCCGCCGGGGGCGAGATGTCGCGAAAATGCTCTGGCGGTTGCGCCGGTTCCACAACCGATGTCGAGCGCACGTTCACCCGGTTTCGGACGCAGGCGGTGGATGAGTTCCCGGTTCACGTTGTCAAACACGGCGTCCAGTTCTTCTTCGAACCTTATCCATTTCAGGCCCGAAGCCGAGCTCCAGTAATCTGCCTGTTCCTTGTTGTCAGCCATCACGCACCTCAAACCCTGCACCTGAGCCAACATAACACAGGTTCGTTTTGCGTGTGCCGCCAATGAAAAGGGGCCGGGCCAAGGCCCGACCCCCCCAGGGCGTCATGATGTGAGTGGCGGCGCCCTTAGTGGATCGCGGCAACGCCCAGAGGAACACCGGCGACTTCGCACCAGATGTAGACCTCGTTGAACTTGGAGACATCCAAGGTCGGCGGCACGGCATAGCGCTGTTTGCCCGTGAGCTTGAGCAGCGCGCCCAGCTTGGTGTCGGGGTCATAGTGACCGTCCTTGCCGAAGGCCACGCGCGGATCGGGGCCGCCATCAAGCGAGAAATCGCGGCCCAGTTCGACGATATAGCGGTCGTCCTGCTTGATCAGTTTCACCGAACCGGATGTTTCGTGGTTGGAACGGCCTTCGAATTTGCCCTTTGCTTCGGCGGCCAGGGCGGAGGTCGGGGCGGCAACGGTCAGTGCCACGCCGGATGCGGCGGCGGCCATAAGCAGTGAGCGGCGATTCATCATTGGATACTGTCTCCCTTGGTTTCTAGCAGGCTGATATTGCCTTGAGCGCAAATTGGATATTTCCGCGGCGGATGTAAGGGGCGGTCACCATCCGGTGAAAACCGGTGTTTTTCCGTGATCTGTTCGTGATCGGCTTGCGTTTCCGCGCCTCATGCTTAGGTTCCGGGGCGCAACAACCGGATTGAGAGCAGATGACCGACCTGACCCCGCGCGAGATTGTTTCGGAGCTTGACCGTTTCATCATCGGACAGAAGGACGCCAAGCGCGCCGTGGCGGTGGCGCTGCGCAACCGCTGGCGGCGCAAGCAGTTGCCCGATGACCTGCGGGAAGAAGTGTATCCAAAGAACATCCTGATGATCGGACCCACCGGTGTTGGCAAGACCGAGATCAGCCGCCGACTGGCCAAGCTGGCGCGCGCGCCCTTCATCAAGGTCGAGGCGACCAAGTTCACCGAAGTGGGATATGTCGGCCGCGACGTGGAACAGATCGTGCGCGATCTGGCCGATGCCGCCATCCTGCAGACCCGCGAGCACATGCGCGAGGACGTCAAGGCCAGCGCCCACAAGGCCGCCGAAGAGCGGGTGATCTCGGCGATTGCGGGCGAGGATGCGCGCGAGGGCACCCGCGAGATGTTCCGAAAGAAGCTGAAGGCCGGAGAGCTGGACGACACGGTGATCGAGCTGGAAGTCGCGGATCATTCAAACCCGATGCCGATGTTCGACATTCCCGGCCAGCCCGGCAGCCAGATGGGCATGATGAACCTGGGCGACATTTTCGGCAAAGCTTTTGGCGGCCGCACCACCAAGCGGCGCATGACCGTGGCCGAAAGTTACGAGGTGTTGATCGGGGAAGAGGCCGACAAGCTGCTGGATGACGAGGCGGTGACCCGCGCCGCGCTGGAGGCGGTCGAGCAGAACGGGATCGTGTTTCTGGATGAGATCGACAAGGTCTGCGCCCGCACGGATGTGCGCGGCGGCGATGTCAGCCGCGAGGGCGTGCAGCGCGATCTGCTGCCGTTGATCGAGGGTACCACGGTGTCGACCAAGCACGGCCCGGTGAAGACCGACCATATCCTGTTCATCGCCAGCGGCGCGTTTCACATCGCCAAGCCGTCGGACCTGTTGCCGGAACTGCAGGGCCGCCTGCCGATCCGGGTGGAGTTGCGGGCGCTGACCGAGGAGGATTTCGTACGAATCCTGACCGAAACCGACAATGCACTGACCCGCCAGTACACGGCGCTGATGGGCACCGAGGAGGTCGATGTGTCTTTCACAGAGGATGGTATCGCGGCACTTGCCCGGATTGCGGCGGAGGTCAACCAGAGCATCGAGAACATCGGCGCGCGGCGGCTTTACACGGTGATGGAGCGGGTGTTCGAGGAGCTGTCCTTTGCCGCGCCGGATCAGGCGGGAACGCAGGTCACCGTGAATGCGGAATTTGTTCAGAAGAATCTTGGCGAGCTGACCAAGTCGACCGATCTGAGCCGTTACGTCCTTTGATGCCGCAATGAGGGGCGCTGCCCCTCTTGCCCTGCGGGCAATTCACCCCGGGGTATTGAAGACCAGAAAGAAGCGCGACCCGGGGCGGGGGATGGACGCCGGTCATTTTTCGGCTAGCGTGGCGCGCAAGATTCGGGAAAGTGAGTCCTGTGCGGCGGCTGGCGATTTATCTGATAGTTCTGACCCTGTCGGCCTGTTCGGACCGAACCGTTTCGGTCATTGTGCCGGATGCGGTGGAGATCGGGGCGCCGCGCACCGTTTTCGCGACCTCGACACGGGCGCGGGAAAGAAACGGAACCTATGGGTTTCGCAGGGCCGAGCGGTTGCAATATCTGGAAATGACGGTGACGGTGCCCCCGTCACACAAGCCGGGACAATTGGTTTATTCCTATGACGAGCCTGACGCGCGCACGCAATTCGTGCTGGCTGGCCTTGAAGAACTGGACTCGCCCGCCGAGTTGGGGAGGCGCATCCTTGAAAAGCGGAATGGGCCCGGCAGGGATGTGACCATTTTCGTGCACGGCTATAACGCCACTCAGACCGAAACGGCGTTTCGGGCGGCGCAACTGGCGGAAGATATCGGGATGCCCGGATCGCTGCTGATCTATTCCTGGCCCAGCCGGGCAAGCGCGTTCGGATACGCCTATGACATCGACAGCATGCTGTTTGCGCGCGACGGTCTGGAAGAGACCATTCGCCAGCTCGACGCGCAAGGCGTCGGCAAGATCGGTATCGTCGCGCATTCGATGGGATCGGCATTGACGATGGAGATGATGCGACAGGCGGAGCTGAAGGAGCCGGGATGGGCGGCGCGCACGCTTGACGGTGTTGTCCTGATCTCTCCGGATCTGGATGTGGATGTGTTCAAATCGCAGATGGACCGGATACCCAACCCACCCAAGCCGTTTGTCGTGATGGTGTCCAAGAAGGACAAGGCGCTGAACATCTCGGCGCGTCTGCGCGGCACCAACGACAGCAAGCGATTGGGCAATCTGGCGTCGGTCGATCAGCTGGCAGATTATCCGGTCGACATCATCGACACGACGGCCTTTAGCGACGATGCGGAGTCGTCTCATTTCGTGGCGGCGACCTCTCCGGCGTTGATATCGATCCTGAATTCCGCGCGCCGGTTGAGCGATACGTTCCGGCCCGAGGAGGCAGCGATCGGGTTCCTGACCCCGGCGGGAAAACGGCGGCGGGGGCAAGCGACAGAGACTGTCCTGGCCCCGGTGGATGACGGCGGATGAAACTGTCGTCGCTGTCAGGCTATCTTGCCGAGAATGCGCGGTGGCTGGCAGCCGGGGTTTTGCTGACCTTTCTGTCGAGTTTCGGGCAGACCTTTTTCATTTCGATCTTTGCCGGCGAGATCCGGGCCGAATTCGGCTTGAGCCACGGGCAATGGGGCGGGATCTATTCGCTGGGGACCATGGTGTCGGCGGCGGTCATGGTCTGGGCGGGGTCGCTGACGGATGTCTTTCGGGTGCGCGTATTGGGACCGGCGGTTCTGGCCGGGCTGGCCATGGCGGCGGTGGCAATGGCGCTGAATCCGGTGGCTGCGCTGTTGCCGGTGGTGATCTTTCTGCTGCGCCTTTTCGGGCAGGGAATGAGCAGCCATATCGCCATGGTCGCCATGGCGCGCTGGTTCACCACGACGCGAGGCCGGGCGATGGCCATTGCCACCACCGGGTTCGCGGTTGGCGAGGCGCTGTTGCCGCTGCTTTTTGTGGCGCTTATGGCGGTGATCGACTGGCGGTTCCTGTGGCTGGGCGCCGCGCTGGTTGCGCTGATGGGGGCGCCGATCCTGGTCCGGCTGCTGGCGCAGGAGCGCACGCCGCAGAGCATGTCGGACAGCTATTCCGCCGCCGGGATGGAGGATCGTCACTGGACCCGGCGCGAGGCGCTGACGCATCCGCTGTTCTGGTTCATGGTTCCGGCGCTTTTGGGGCCGGGAGCGTTTGTTACGGCGTTCTTTTTCCACCAGGTGTACCTGGCCGAGATCAAGGGGTGGCTGCATATCGAGCTGGTGGCGCTGTTTCCCTTTTACACCGGGCTGTCACTGTTTTCGATGTTCGGGGCGGGTTGGGCGCTGGACAAATGGGGCACGGCGCGAATGATGCCCTTTTATCAGCTGCCAATGGCGCTGGCCTTTCTGATCCTTGCATCTGTCCAGAGCATTGGCGGGGCGTTGGTGGGCCTGTTCTTTCTGGCGCTGACGACGGGCGCGAATACCACGCTGCCGGGCGCGTTCTGGGCCGAGTTTTACGGCACCCGCCACATTGGTTCGATCAAGGCGGTGGCGGCGGCGGTGATGGTGCTGGGGTCGGCCATCGGACCGGGCGTGACCGGGGCGCTGATCGACCTTGGCATCGGGCTTGAGACGCAGTTTGTCGGGATCGCCGCCTATTTCGTCTTTGTCTGCGTCATCACCCGGGTCGGCATTCACCGCGCGGTGCGTTCGTTTTAGCGGCTACGGCGCAAATACACGTAGTAGGCGCCATCACCACCGTGGCTGATATGGGCCGGTGTTACCTGCATGACGGCCTGCGCCAGCGGCGGCAGTCGCAGCCATTGCGGCACCTGGTTGCGCAACACGCCGCGCGGCGTGGGAATGGGGCCGGGCTCATCCCGGTCCTTGCCTTTGCCGGTAATCACCAACACCAACCGCTTGCCCGACGCCTGAGCGCCGAGAATGAACCGGACCAGTGCCGGATGGGCGGCGTCGACGCGCATGCCATGCAGATCAAGGCGCCCCTCGGGCTTGAGCTTGCCACGCTTCATTCGGGCGAATGCCTTACGGTCCATCTGCAGCGGCGCGGCAGCCAGATCCTCGGTGATCGTGGGTTTCAGCGCGTGCCGCTGTGGTTTTGGCGTGGCGAACTGGCCCAGGTCGAAGGGTTCGACCCGCGCCGGGAGCGGTTTTGCGGGTTTCGGTTTGGGCAGGGTCCGGGGGTGGACCGAGTGCGGTATTTCGGGGTGCAGACGCTCTGTCTTTTTTGCGACCCTGCGCCAGAGCTCAATCTCTTCTGCCGTCAGTTTGCGCCGGGTCATCAGAAATCGTCCGGCAGCAGGGCATAGGCGCGCTGGATTGGCAGCAGAACCACCATCCGGCCCGGATCCTTGAGGGTACCGGCGGCCTTGCCAGCCTCGTCACCGGTGCCAAAGAAGATGTCCGCCCGCTGCGCGCCCTTGATGGCCGAGCCGGTATCCTGCGCAATCATGAGGCGGCGGATCGGGTCCTTGCCGTCCTTTTCCAGCCAGACGGGCGAACCCAGCGGTGTAAAGGCGGGATCGGCGGCAATGGTGCGCATCGCGGTGACCGACCGGTTCATCGCGCCGAGCGGGCCAAGGTGCGGCGCGACACGGTTCAGCTTGCGGAAAAACACATAAGACGGATTGTGATACAGTAATTCGATGCCTTCAGCCGGGTTCTTTCTGACCCAGCTCTTGATCATCTGCGCGCTGACCTGATGGGCAGCAAAGATGCCGCGATTTACCAGTTCCATTCCGATGGAGCGGTACGGGTGCCCGTTTGCGCCGCCATAGCCAATCCGCAGCGAGTTGCCATCGGGCAGGCGGATGCGGCCGGACCCCTGAATTTGCAGAAAGAACAGCTCGACCGGGTCATCGACCCATGCGATTTCCAGCCCGCGCCCTTCGAGGGCACCGCTGGTCAAAAGCTCTCGGCGGCTAAGCCACGGAGAGGTTTCGCGCGCCTCGGGCGGCATCCGGTAGATCGGATAGCGGAACCTGTCGGTTCGGTGCAGCGAGCCGTCGAGTTCGGGTTCGAAATAGCCGGTGAACAGCGCGTCCTTACCGTCCCGGATCAGGATCGGGCGAAAGAACAATTCGAAGAAGGACCGCGCCGCATCGCCCTGATGCATCTGTGCAATCGAACACAGGGCCTGCCAGTCTGGATCGCCCAGATCCTCGCAAGTGTTGAGAAACACGGACAGGGCGGCGGCGTGATCGTCCTGCGCCCAGCCGTCAAGATCGTCGAAGGACAGGACGTCATATGTCGGCTCGGCCCCGGCACCGCTGGCCGCGGTCATGAGGGCACCCGCCAGAACAAATGACCGGAGGCCGGCAATCATGCGTCCGTGGCGACCAGCATCCAGTTCGGGTCGTCGCTGCCCATCACGCGGGCAAATGTCCAGCTGTCCTTTTGCCGCTTGACGGTATTCGGGCTGCCTTCGACGATGTCACCGCCCTTGTCGCGCACGACCGAGGTCAGTTCGCCGACAAAGCGCATGGTGATTTCGGCGCGGTTGCTGTCCTTGTCGAATTTCGCATCCGACAGCGTGGTTTCGCGGACACCCACGAATTCGGCCTCGATCGTCAGGCCCTTGTCTTCGCGGTCGGCCACCACCGAGACGAAGGTGTCGAACACCTCTTCCGACAGGAAGGGCTGAATCTCGTCGAGATTGCCGCGCTCGAACCCCATGACGATCAGTTCGTAAGCGCCGCGCGCGCCCTGAACGAATTCGCTGACCGAAAACGAAGGTTCGACCCGTTTCATCGCTGCCAGTTGTTCCGCCTCTGGGCTGTCTTCGGGGACATGGTCGATGATGTCCTGATCAGGGCCGCCTTCGATCACTTCGAAATCACGGCGCGACTTGCCCGCAGGTTGGCGCGGCACAGGCGGTTTTTCAAAGCCTTCCCGCGTGCCCAGAACACTTCTGAGTCGCAAGATCAGGAAAACGGCGATGCCGGCCAGCACCAGAAGCTGGATCAGGGGTGAATTCATTTTGTCCTCATTTCGGAACAGAGACTTTGTGCACAGGGCCTTAAACCACTATGTAGGGGACACATGGCGGCAAGTCCACCACCCGCCATGTGGGAAAGGACGTGACAAATGTATCTGTTTTTGGCCTTTTTGCTGGTGCCAATCATCGAGATCGCCCTTTTTATCAAAGTCGGCGGTTGGATCGGGCTGTGGCCGACGCTGGCAATCGTGGTGCTGACGGCGATTATAGGTACCGCCCTTATCCGAGCACAGGGTCAGGAAATGATGGTACGCGCGCAAAACGCCTTTACGACAATGTCCGACCCAACAGAACCGATCATGCATGGGATCATGATCATCATCGCGGGCGCATTCCTGATGACGCCGGGGTTTTTTACTGATGCCATTGGTATTGCGCTGTTGATCCCGCCGGTCAGATCTTTGGTTTTCAACTATCTGCGCAAAGTCACTCAACCCTCACGAATACACCCTCAATCCCGGACGCATTTTCGTTCGAGAGGCGCGCGTTTCAATCGAGAAGACATAATTGACGGAGAGTTTACCGAGGTTCACCCACAAAACACCGCAAATGACCCAATTTCGCAGATTCGAGACAGCCGGCGGCATTGAGTCGATAACGGTTACTTGATAAGCAGCGGTGATCAAAAAAACCGGAGTACTTCAATGACCGAGAACAGTGCCGAGGGCGGCCAGCCCGAAGGCGTACAAGCCCCGCAAACCCCTCAGGTCCAGATGCGCGTTCTGGGACAGTTCATTCGCGACATGTCCTTTGAAAACGTGATGGCACAAAAGGGCGTGTCAGGCGAAGTGCAGCCCGAGATCCAGGTGCAGGTCAATCTGGATGCCAAGAAACGGCAGGCCGACCATCAGTACGAAGTGTCGATCAAGCTGAAGTTGACCTCGAAGGTCAAGGCGATGGACGAGGTTCTGTTCCTGTTCGAGATCGACTATTGTGGTCTGTTCCATGTCGAAGGCGTGCCGGAGGATCAGATGCATCCGTTCCTGCTGATTGAATGCCCGCGCATGCTGTTCCCGTTCCTGCGCCGGATTGTCAGCGACGTGACCCGCGACGGTGGTTATCCGCCGGTGAACCTCGACAATATCGACTTTGTGCAGCTTTATCGCAACGAGTTGCTGCGTCGCCAGGCCCAGGCGCAAAAGGCCGACGCCTGAGTTCGGATTGTGCGCCTGGCCTGCCGGTCAGGCGCGTTTCCACAGGGCGTTCTCGCCCAGTTTTTCCAGAAATGCCTCGTGGGCCTGTTGCTCGGCCTCGGTGATCCGTCCAGGCAGAGGGGTTGGACGGGCCGTCGGACGCCATGCCTCGGCATCGCCTGCGCGTGGGCCATTTGTGCCTGTGGCGGACAGGCCGAAATCGGGCTGCCGCCCGCCGATCAGTTCCAGATAAACCTCGGCCAGGATTTCCGAGTCAAGCAGCGCGCCGTGCAGGATTCGGTTCGAATTGTCTATATTGAACCGGCGGCACAGCGCATCCAGCGAGGCGGGCGAGCCGGGAAACCGTCGGCGGGCGATGGCGAGCGTATCAATGGCCTGCTCCCACGGGATGTGCGGCAGCCCTATCCAGCCCAGTTCGGCGTTGAGAAACTTCATGTCGAAGGCGGCGTTGTGGATCACCAGCTTTGCATCACCCACGAAATCGCGAAACCCTTGGCCAACCTTGGAAAAGATTGGCTTGTCGCGAAGCGTGATCTGCCCGGGTTCGGGGTTCTGCGGCGGTTCCAGAAGGTCGGGGCCGATGCCGTGAACGCCGAACGCCTCGGCAGGCATGGACCGTTCTGGATTGATATAGACGTGATAAGTCTCGCCGGTAGCGACGTGGTTCCACAACTCGATGGCACCGATTTCGACGATCCGGTCACCGCTTTCGGGATCGAACCCGGTGGTTTCGGTATCGAGTACAATTTCACGCATCTGCCAGCCCCGCCCGTATCTGCCTGACGACATCCTGCACCTGAGCGCGCGCGTGGTCCAGTGTGTCGGTGACGATGACGAAATCGGATCGCGCGCATTTTTCGTCATTGGGCATCTGTTTCATCCGTATCTGTTCGAATTGCGCCTCGGTCATGGTGCCGCGCTCCATTACCCGCTGTTTCTGCACCTCGGGCGGGACCGAGACGCAGGCCACGGCGTCCATCGCCGCGTCACCACCAGTTTCAAAAAGCAGGGGGATGTCGAAGACAACGATATCGGCCGTTGCCTGCGCGCGAAACTCTGACCGGTCGGTGGCCACGAAGGGGTGGACGATCTGTTCGATGATCTTCAGCGCGTCGGGGTTTTCGCCGATGATCCGTTTCAGGGCGGCTCGGCTGACTGCGCCGTTTTCGATGGCGTCGGGAAAGGCCCGGCGCATGGGTTCGACAGCCGCCCCGCCAGACGCATAGAGCCGGTGCACGGCTGCATCCGCATCCCACAGGGCACAGCCCTCGTCCGTGAACATCTGGGCCGTGGTGCTTTTGCCCATGCCGATGGAGCCGGTGAGGCCTAGCGCAAAACTCATGCCAGCGCCGCCGCCCGGGTGGCGGCATCGACCTGAGGCCGTTTTCCGAACCACTGTTCAAATCCGGGAACCGCCTGATGCAACAGCATGCCAAGCCCGTCGACAGTGGCGCACCCGGCCTGTTCCGCCGCTTCGAGCAAACGGGTTTTGAGCGGCGCATAGACGAGGTCGGTCACCAATGTACCAGGCCGCAACCCATCCAGCGGCACGAGCAGGTCCGGCTGGCCGACCATGCCGAGTGATGTGGTGTTCACCACCAGCCCCGCGCCACCGATCACGTCACCGGACCTGTTCCAGTCTGTCACGCTAACGCGGTCACCGAAATCGGCTTGCAACTGTTCGGCACGGGCGCGGGTGCGGTTGGTAAGGATGAGTTGCGGTACTCCGGCCCCGAGCAAGGCCGATATGACCGCGCGGGCGGCCCCGCCAGCACCAAAGACAACCGCCGGGCCGCTTTCCGGGTTCCAATCCGGTGCACCGGCACACAGGTTCGCCATGAAACCATAACCGTCGGTGTTGTCAGCGTGAATGGTGCCATCCGCTTGAAAGACAAGCGTGTTTGCCGCACCGATCTGGCTGGCGCGGTCGGTTACGTGATCGGCGATCCGCAACGCGGCCTCTTTGTGCGGGACGGTCACGTTGGCGCCCACGAACCCGGCCTTGGGCAGGGTGCGCAACACCTGTTCCAGATCTTCCGGCGCCACGTCCATCGGGATGTAGTGACCGGGCAATCCGTAGGTTTTTAGCCAATGACCGTGCAATTTCGGCGAGCGGGAATGCGCGATGGGGTGTCCGATCACACCAGCCAGAGGTATCCGTGTCTTGGTCATCGGTCGATCAGCCCCCGCAAGGTCAGGAAATTGAGCAGCTCCAGCAGGGGCATACCCAAAACGTTAAAATAGTCGCCGTCAATGGCGGTGAAGAGGCGCACGCCTTCTTCTTCGAGTTTGTAGGCTCCGACAGCATGGCGGATGCTGTCCCAGTTCCGGGTTACGTAGCTTTCCAGATAGGCATCGGAACTGTCACGCATCCGCAACCGCACCTGACCGACATGCCGCCAGACCGGTTCGCGGTTCTGATAGATGACGGCGGCCGACAACAGCATGTGCCGCTGACCGCGCATTTCCCTGAGTTGCGCCAGCGCGTCATCGGGGCTTTCGGGCTTAGACAAGAGACGACCTTGGAAATCCAGCACCTGATCGCAGCCCAGAACCATCGCATCGGGGTTTTTATCGCTGATCTTGCGCGCCTTCATCTCGGCCAGGGCATCGGCGATATCGCGGGGCGAGGCCTGTTCCGCCAGAAGGGCGCGTTTCATGGTATCTTCGTCAACGCGCGGCACATCCGCGATGAATGGCACGCCCGCGTTCCTGAGAAGCTGCGCGCGGACTTGAGAGCCGGAGGCAAGGACGATTGGGATAGTCATGTGGAAAACCCCGTGGGAAAAGCGATGAGTTCGTTTGAATGGTTTGTATGGTTTTCCGGTTGACACGCAACCCCGGGATTTCCGGTTAGAAGATCCGGGATTCGCGCATTTTCTATCCAGTCGGGACAAGGATAACTCGGGACCTCTGGACAACCGGGATATCCCGGAATTTTATGTGGTTTACCCTCAGGTGGATCACCAGGAAATTTGCTATAAACATCTGTAATATAAACAAAATATTCGTCTTTGTACTGAGCCTGTGGAAAACCGGAAAAGGCCTGATCCACTTGGGGAAAACCGCATGGGAAAACAAGTAATCCACGGATTTTCAACCCCCTTCAAAACCATCATCCTTTCTCTTTACATTCTTTTTTATTAGGGAGGGCCAAGCGAGCGGCGAGGACCCTGATGACCGATCTTCTTTACACGCTGTACCCCTGGGCCAAGTCCCTGCACATCATGGCAGTGATTTCCTGGATGGCAGGATTGTTCTATTTGCCACGGCTGTTCGTTTATCACGTGGAACAGGCACAGGACGTGGAAGGGGCACCCAGGATCTTCCTTGAGATGGAAGACAAGCTTTTGCGGGTTATCATGCGACCTGCGATGGTCGTGGCCTGGGTGGCAGGGCTGGTCATGGTGTTCACTCCGGGTGTAGTGGCCTGGGATTGGGCGTGGCCCTGGGCCAAGGGGGCTGCGGTGATCGCGATGACCTGGTTTCACCACTGGCTGATGGCGCGGCACATGGATTTCGCAGAAGGGCGAAACAGGCTGACCGGGCGGCAGTACCGGATGATGAACGAGGTTCCGACTGTTCTGATGGTGGTGATCGTTCTGGCGGTGATCCTGAAATTCTGAAGCCGGTTTGACTCCGGCCCGGAAGTCACATATCTAGAGCGCAACACGCCCGTCCGGGCGGAGTGTCTTCCTGTTTGAAAATCATATCTGTGCCACGCTGATGATGGCCAAGGGTCGTATAACCATGACAACCGAATCCCTGAACCTTGCCGATCTCAAGGCCAAGAGCCCCAAAGACCTGTTGTCGATGGCTGAAGAGCTTGAGATCGAAAACGCCTCGACCATGCGTAAGGGCGAGATGATGTTCCAGATCCTGCGCGAGCGCGCCGATGAGGGCTGGGTCATCGGTGGCGATGGTGTGCTGGAAGTGCTGCAGGACGGGTTCGGCTTTCTACGCTCGCCCGAAGCGAACTATTTGCCGGGCCCGGACGACATCTATGTCTCTCCCGATATGATCCGCCAATACTCGTTGCGGACAGGTGACACGATCGAGGGAGATATCAAGGCGCCGGACGAAAACGAGCGTTATTTTGCGCTGACCAACGTCACCAAGATCAACTTTGAAGATCCCGACCGGGCAAAGCACAAGATCGCGTTTGACAACCTGACGCCGCTTTACCCCGATGAGCGACTGAAGATGGAGATCGAGGACCCGACGATCAAGGACAAGTCGGCCCGTGTGATCGATCTGGTCGCTCCGATCGGAAAAGGCCAGCGGTCGCTGATCGTGGCGCCGCCGCGGACCGGTAAGACAGTGATCCTGCAGAACATCGCGCATTCCATCGAACGCAATCACCCCGAATGCTATCTGATCGTGCTGCTGATCGACGAACGCCCCGAAGAGGTGACGGACATGCAACGTTCGGTGAAGGGCGAGGTTGTGTCCTCGACCTTTGACGAACCGGCGACGCGCCACGTGGCCGTATCGGAAATGGTGATCGAAAAAGCCAAGCGTTTGGTCGAGCATAAACGAGATGTTGTTATTCTTCTCGACTCTATCACAAGACTTGGTAGAGCTTTTAACACCGTGGTCCCATCCTCGGGTAAGGTTCTGACCGGTGGTGTTGACGCGAATGCGTTGCAACGACCCAAGCGGTTCTTTGGTGCGGCGCGGAATATCGAAGAGGGCGGTTCGCTGACCATCATCGCCACCGCGCTGATCGACACCGGCAGCCGGATGGACGAAGTGATCTTTGAAGAATTCAAGGGTACCGGCAACTCGGAAATCGTTCTGGATCGCAAGATCGCCGACAAGCGTGTGTTCCCGGCCATCGACATCCTCAAGTCGGGTACACGGAAAGAGGACCTGCTGGTCAACAAGGGCGATCTGGCCAAGACCTTTGTGTTGCGCCGTATCCTGAACCCGATGGGCACAACGGATGCGATCGAGTTCCTGTTGTCGAAGTTGAAACAGACCAAGACCAACTCGGACTTCTTCGATTCAATGAACACCTGATCCGGTCTCAGGACAGACGCGAGGCCTTCGAATGGACACGATATTCGCTTTGGCCAGCGCACAGGGTAAGGCCGGGGTAGCGGTCATCCGCCTGTCCGGGCCCTTGGCGCATGACGCGGCGCGGTTGCTGACGGGTGGCGACCTGCCGCCACGCGGAATGCGGACGCGTGTTCTGAATGCTTCGGATGGAGAGCGGCTGGACGAGGGGCTGGTGCTGACCTTTCAGGGGCCGGCCAGCTTTACTGGCGAGGACGTTGTCGAGTTCCAGATCCACGGCAGTACGGCCGCGGTGAATGCGGTGCTGCGTTGCCTTTCAGATATGGAGGGGCTGCGTCTGGCCGAGCCCGGAGAATTCACGCGCCGGGCGCTGGAGAACGGCAAACTGGACTTGTCGCAGGTCGAGGGGCTTGCCGATCTTATCGATGCCGAGACAGAGGCGCAGCGCAAACAGGCGCAGACGGTTCTGGCCGGAGAGCTTGGACAGCTGGCGGAACGCTGGCGACGCAATCTGATCCGGGCGGCGTCGTTGTTGGAAGCAGTGATCGACTTTGCCGACGAAGAGGTGCCGACCGATGTTACGCCTGAAGTGCGGGCGCTTGCATCTGGTGTGATTGCTGATCTGGAAAAAGAGGTTGCGGGCGTCAGAATCGCCGAGCGTATTCGAACCGGGTTCGAAGTGGCGATTGTTGGCCCGCCGAATGCAGGCAAATCCACACTGTTGAACGCACTGGCGGGGCGGGAGGCGGCGATCACCTCGGAATATGCGGGTACGACACGGGATGTGATCGAAGTTCGTATGGACTTGTCGGGTCTACCGGTGACGCTGTTGGACACAGCCGGATTGCGCGAAACAACCGATCACGTGGAAGGTTTGGGAATTGCTCTTGCCCGCCAACGGGCGGATTCGGCGGACTTACGGGTTTTCCTGACCGAGACGGTTGATGGGCTGGGTATTCCGTTTCAGGCCGGTGATATTCACGTCTTGCCCAAGGCGGATGTTCGTGGGGACGAAACAAAGGGCGTTTCGGGGAAAACCGGACAGGGTATCGACCGGCTGATATCCCAGATTTCGTATGTATTAGTAGATCGAACTACCAGTGCTGGTATAGCCACGCGGGAACGGCATCGGGTTGCAATGAAGAAGGCAGCGATAGCGCTGACTGAGGCGTTGGCTATACTGGACTCTGGCCCCGACCTTTATGATATAGCGGCTGAGGAACTGCGCACGGCAATCCGGGCCTTGGAATCACTTGTTGGTAGAATAGATGTCGAGAACTTGCTGGACGAGATTTTTGCAAGTTTCTGCCTTGGAAAGTAGGGAGTGTTTCACGTGAAACATTCACAGTTTGATGTCGCCGTCATCGGCGCTGGTCATGCCGGGACCGAAGCTGCCCATGCCGCGGCGCGGATGGGTGTGCGTACGGCTTTGATCACCTTGTCCGAGACGGATATCGGGGTGATGTCCTGTAACCCGGCGATTGGTGGGTTGGGAAAAGGCCATCTGGTTCGCGAGATCGATGCACTCGACGGTGTTATGGGGCGTGTTGCCGATCAGGCGGGCATTCAATTCCGGCTGCTCAACCGCCGCAAAGGTCCGGCAGTTCAAGGACCGCGCGCTCAGGCGGACCGCGCGTTGTACAGGGCCGCTATGCAGCGTGAGACATCAAGGCAGGAAAACCTTTCGGTCATCACCGGCGAAGCCGTTGATTTTCTGATGGAGCAAGGGCGGGTTAAAGGTGTCATTCTGGCAGATGGATCGGAAATACCTGCGAAATGCGTAATCCTCACGTCTGGCACGTTCCTGCGAGGCATCATTCATATTGGCGATGTTTCGCGCCCTGGTGGCAGGATGGGGGATCGACCTTCGGTCAAGCTGGCAGAGCGACTGGATTGTTTTGAGCTGCCGTTGGCGCGTTTGAAAACCGGGACACCGCCGCGCCTGGATGGCCGGACGATTGACTGGTCCATCCTTGAGCGCCAGGACGGAGATGATGAACCGACGTTGTTTTCGTTCCTGTCGAAATCGGTAACGGCGCCACAAATCGCCTGTGGGATCACACACACCAACGCGCGGACCCATGAGATCATTGAAAAAAACCTATCTCGCTCGGCCATGTATGGTGGGTATATCGAGGGTGTCGGCCCAAGATACTGCCCGTCGATCGAGGACAAGATCGTGCGGTTTGCGGACAAGGACTCGCACCAGGTCTTCCTTGAACCCGAAGGGGTAAATGATCACACCATTTACCCGAATGGCATTTCGACATCGTTGCCCGAAGAAGTTCAGGTGGCTTATGTGCGGTCGATAAAAGGCCTTGAGAATGCGGAGATCCGGCAGCCAGGTTATGCCATCGAGTATGATTATGTCGATCCACGGGTTTTGAGCCCGCGTCTTTCCCTTTCACATGTGCAGGGGTTGTACCTTGCCGGGCAGATCAATGGCACCACCGGATACGAAGAGGCCGCTGCACAGGGTTTGGTCGCTGGGTTGAATGCGGCGCTGGAGGTTCGGGGCGAGGAGCCGCTGAATTTCACCCGAGCAAACAGCTATATTGGGGTCATGATAGACGACCTTACTACCCGTGGTGTTGCTGAGCCGTATCGGATGTTCACTTCGCGCGCCGAATTCCGGCTGTCCCTGCGCGCGGACAATGCCGATCAGCGCCTTACGCCGATTGGGATCGCGACGGGATGTGTGCGGGAAACCCGCAGGCTGGCGTTTGAGGATAAGCTGGAGAAGCTGGAAAGAACGAAGGGACAGTTGACCGAGACAACCTTTACCCCTCGGGAAATCCGGGGTGCGGGGATCGACGTCAATCAGGACGGCAACCGCCGGGACGGCATGGCGATCCTGGCCTTTCCGAATGTCGGGTTTGACGACCTGTTGCCCTTGATAGGTGGGCTGAGAGATGTACCGGAAGAGATCCGACGGCAGATAGAACGCGATGCGCTTTATGCGAACTACATCGTGCGTCAGCAGCGCGATGTCGAAGCCATGAAGCGGGATGAAGCGCATGAAATTCCGGATGGGTTCGATTTTTCTGCGCTGGAAGGGCTGTCGAATGAATTGAAACAAAAGCTTGCTGCGGCCCGTCCAGTCAACATTGCCCAAGCCTCTCGGGTCGAAGGGGTGACACCCGCCGCGCTGACGCTGATTTTGGCACGCCTGAGGCGTGATCTGAAAGTTCGCGGCGCATGAACGGGATTACGCCGGAGTTAGCGGACAAGCTGAATGTTTCACGTGAAACAATGGAGCGGTTGGAAATCTTTTCCAACCTGTTGAAACGTTGGAATCCGAAAATCAATCTGGTGTCAAAGAACAGCCTGAGCGAGCTTTGGGACAGGCACATTCTGGATTCAGTGCAGGTCTTTCGTTGCGTCGATGTGCAGGGACATTGGGTGGATCTTGGCAGCGGTGGTGGGTTTCCTGGTATGATTTGTGCGATCTTGGCCAAAGAATCGTCCCCTGAAACAAGGTTTACGTTTGTCGAAAGCGATCAACGCAAATCAGCATTTTTGCGCAATGCAGCGCGTGAATGCGGAGCCAGTTGCACCGTGCTTAGCCGAAGAATCGAAGCGATTGACCCGTTGAACGCAGATATCCTGTCGGCGCGAGCACTTGCCGACCTAAAAACGCTTTTGTCGTTTTGCAACAGGCATCTGCGGCAAGACGGAACGGCGCTGTTACCGAAAGGCGAGAATTGGAAAAAAGAAGTTTCCGACGCCCGCAAAGAATGGAAATTTGAAGCGGAGCCGATTACTAGTATTACTGAGCCTCAGGCAGTTATCCTGAAAATCAAAGGAGTCTCACGTGGTTGATCTGTATCGTCCAGCAGGCCCTCGGATCATTGCGGTAGCAAATCAGAAGGGTGGGGTAGGAAAGACCACAACGGCAATCAATCTGGCAGCAGGTCTGACCGAGATTGGGTGTCGTGTTCTGGTGGTCGACCTTGATCCTCAGGGGAATGCGTCAACGGGGCTGGGCGTCGATAGCCGCGACTGGACCACCTACGATCTGTTGATAGACGAGGCCCCACTGGAAACAGTCATTCAGGAAACGACGATTCAGGGGCTTTATATCGTACCGGCAACGGTGGATCTGAGCTCTGCCGATATCGAGCTGATTTCGAATGAAAAACGCAGTTTTTTGTTACATGACGCCTTGCGGCAGACCGCGATGGATCGGTTCGGGTTCGACTATGTCCTGATCGATTGCCCACCGTCGCTGAACTTGCTGACCGTGAATGCGATGATTGCGGCGAATTCCGTTCTGGTGCCGCTACAGAGCGAATTCTTTGCGCTGGAGGGGTTGTCACAGTTGATGCTGACAATTCGAGAGGTCCGCCAAACTGCGAATCCGGAGCTCAGAATCGAAGGTGTTGTGTTGACCATGTATGACAACCGCAACAACTTGTCCCGCCAAGTGGAAAAGGACGCGCGTGACAATCTGGGGGATATGGTATTTAAAACCAAGATACCCAGAAATGTTCGGGTCAGCGAAGCGCCATCATATGCGCTTCCGGTGTTGCAATATGACTCTGGCTCTCTGGGGGCTATGGCATATCGGCATCTGGCTCGGGAAATGGTGAGCAAACACAAAAAGGTCGCCGCATAGCGAGCAGAGAAGGAGGGTCAGATGAACGTCAAGAAAAGCAAGCCCCGGGGCTTGGGGCGTGGATTGTCTGCCCTGATGGCGGATGTGTCGCATGACAGTGCTGGTCATTCCTCGACCGAGCTGCGTCGTCCAGACATGCGGGTGCCGATCGAAAAGGTAAGGGCCAATCCCAATCAGCCCCGCCGGACGTTTTCGCAGGAGCAGTTGAACGAGCTTGCGGCCTCGATCAAGGAGAAGGGCATTATCCAACCCATGATCGTGCGGCCAGCCGGCGACGGTGGGTACGAGATTGTTGCCGGAGAGCGTCGCTGGCGCGCTGCACAGCTGGCGCAATTGCACGAAGTTCCTGTTATCGTTAGAGAATTTGACGATACTGAGGTTCTGGAAGTCGCCATTGTCGAGAATATCCAGCGGGCCGACCTGAATGCGGTGGAAGAAGCCGCCGGGTATCGGCAGTTGATGGAGAAATTCGGTCATACGCAGGAGAAGATGGCCGAAGCGCTGGGTAAAAGCCGCAGCCACATTGCCAACCTCTTGCGGTTGCTGTCGCTGCCAATGGATGTTCAGACGCTGGTGATCGAAGGAAAACTTTCGGCTGGTCATGCACGGGCGCTGATCACGGCGGAAAACCCATCCGAGTTGGCGCGGATCGTTGTGCGGGACGGATTGTCGGTGCGGGCCACTGAAGCACTGGTCAAGAAACAGCAGCAAGGAGACAGGCAACCCGGTGAGTCCCGCGCAAAAGGTCCGGATTCCGATAAGGATGCGGATACGCGTGCATTGGAAAAAGACCTGTCGGCGATTCTGGCGATGAAGGTGGTGATCAACCACAAAGCCGGAACTGAAACGGGGCAGGTCGTTCTGACCTATGAAAACCTGGATCAGCTGGACGATCTATGCGCCAAGCTCAGCCGCTAGGCCGGGTCCAGATAAAGATCAGGACCGCACCCAGGACCACGGCCTGAATGATCAGGACGTGGGAGGGAACGCCAAGAACAAGCGACAGCAAAAAGACGGCGGCGATCGACAGGGTCGCCGCCTTTTTTGCGCGCGTTTTGATTGCACCGGAGGTTTGCCAGTCGACGATCAGGGGGCCAAAGCTGCGATGTGTCAGCAGCCAGGTGTGCAGACGCGAGGAGGAGCGAGCAAAGAAGAATGCAGCGAGCAGCAGGAAGGGAACGGTCGGTAGCAGCGGAAGGAACACGCCGATCATGGCGAGCGCGACGCAGGTCAATCCCAAGAAGGCCCAGATGTAGTGCATCGCTCAGTCCACCAGAAGCTCGCGGATGACCGCGTTCAGAACCGCCCGCCCGTCACGAGTTGCGCGCAGGCGATTTCCTTCTGTTTCGATCATTCCGATTTCGGTCAGATGGGATATCGTGTCGAAAGGCATAGTTTTGCCTGACAACAGTTGATAACGATCAACATCTAGGCCGTCGGACACCCGCAACCCCATCATGAGGTATTCGTTTGCTTGTTCCTGTGTGGTCAGTTCCGTTCTGGCGCTTTCGCCGTTGCCCGCCGCAGCCGCATTCAGCCAGGCGGAGGGGTTCAAGGCGGTTTCGGTTGCGAATTTGCGCCCGCCCAATGTGAGGCGGCCATGCGCGCCCGGGCCGATGCCAACGTAATCGCCGTAGCGCCAATAGATCAGGTTGTGCCGCGATTGAGCGCCGTCGCGGGCGTGGTTGGATATTTCGTAAGCGGGCATGCCATGCGCCTCGCAGACTTGTTGCGTGGCAAGATACATGTCGGCGGCACTGTCATCCTCGGGCAGGCCGCGCAATTTTCCGACTGCATAGCGGTCGCCGAATGCGGTGCCCTCCTCGATGGTCAGTTGATAAAGCGACAGGTGATCGATGGCCATCGACAAGGCTTCAGTGAGCTCGGCGCGCCAACCTTCAAGCGTCTGGTGCTGGCGGGCATAGATAAGGTCAAAGCTGACGCGGTCGAAGCAATTGCGGGCGATGTCAAAAGCCGCGCGTGCTTCGGCGACGGTATGTATACGGCCAAGGCGGCGGAGATCTTCGTCATTCAGCGCCTGAATACCCATCGACACACGGTTGATCCCGGCATCGCGATAGGCGGCAAAGCGGCCCGCGTCGACCGAACCGGGATTGGCCTCGAGCGTGATTTCCATGTCGTTGGATGGCCGCCACAGGGCACGCGCCTTGTTTATGACAGCCGCGACTGTGGCGGGGTCCATCAGGGATGGGGTGCCGCCGCCAAAGAAGATGGTGTCGAGCACCCTGTTCGGGGTTTCCGCGGCGGAGCGTTCGAGCTCGCTCAGATAGGCGTTAAGCCATTGGTTTTGATTGATTTCACGTGAAACGTGGCTATTGAAATCGCAATAGGGACACTTGGCCTCGCAAAACGGCCAATGCACATAGAGCCCAAAGCCCCCGTTGCGCCAATCATCCGCCAAAACAACCCTGCACGAATTTCTCCACCGCTTTTGCCCGGTGGCTGATCTTGTTCTTTTCCCAACGGTCCATCTCGGCAAAGGTCTGATCATAGCCGTCGGGCACGAACATGGGGTCATAGCCGAAGCCTTCGGCTCCGCGAATGGGCCAGACGAGGTGGCCCGGAGCGATGCCCTCGAACACTTCGTCATGACCATCGGGCCAGGCCAGCACCAGGGTGCAGCGAAACTGGGCGGTGCGAGGATGGGGGGCGTTGCGCTTCTCAAGCTCGGTATGGGCGCGGGCCATGGCCATCAGGAAATCGCGCCCATTTTCGGTTTCGGCCCAATCGGCGGTATAGACACCTGGTGCGCCGTCCAGCCCGTCAATGGTGATGCCGGAATCGTCCGACAGCGCCGGCAGGCCAGTGGCTTGGGCAGCGGCATGGGCCTTGATCCGGGCGTTTCCGACGAATGTATCCTCGGTTTCTTCCGGCTCCGGCAGGTTCATCTCGCCCGCGCCCACAACCTTGACCCCAAATGGGGTGAGGAGATGCGCCATCTCCTCCAGCTTGCCCTTGTTGTGGGTTGCCACCAGCAGTGTGTCGCCGTCGAAGTGCCGTATCATGCGGTGGCGGCCTTTTGGGCGGCAACCAGTTCACCGACGCCTTTTTCCGCCAGATCCAGCAATTGGTTCATCTGATCGCGGGAATAAACCGAACCTTCGGCACTCATCTGTACCTCGATCAGCTTACCCGAACCGGTCATGATGAAATTGCCGTCAACGCCCGCTTCGCTGTCTTCGGGATAGTCGAGGTCAAGCACAGGTTGGCCGGCATAGATACCGCAGGATACGGCGGCGACCGGGTCGATCAGCGGATCCGAGATTACATCGCCTGTCTTCATCAGCTTGTTAACCGCAAGGCGGAGCGCGACCCAGCCACCGGTAATCGAGGCGCAGCGGGTTCCGCCATCGGCCTGAATGACGTCGCAGTCGACGGTGATCTGACGTTCGCCAAGGGCCACACGGTCGACACCGGCACGCAGGGCGCGGCCGATCAACCGCTGGATTTCAACGGTCCGACCGCCTTGCTTGCCCGACGCGGCCTCGCGCCGCATCCGGGTGTTGGTCGCGCGTGGCAGCATGCCGTATTCGGCGGTGACCCAGCCCAGCCCCGAGCCCTTGATAAAAGGCGGCACACGATCTTCGATGGTTGCGGTGCACAGAACATGGGTGTCACCCATTCTGATCAGGCAAGAGCCTTCGGCATGTTTGGTGAATCCCGTCTCGATTGAAACCGGGCGCATTTCGCTTAAATCTCGTCCTGAGGGTCGCATGAGAAATCCTTTGTTTGCTGGTCTCGGGATACCGCCCGCACGTATGGCGATGCAACCCCGATTGACCTTTCCCGAACCTGCGATTTAATGGCGACCCAGTAAGAGGCGCTGATGAGTGAAGCAAACAAAATCCTGAACGAGATGAACGAACGGTCGCGCGAGGTTTTCCGGTTGATCGTGGAAAGCTATCTTGACAGTGGCGAGCCCGTTGGCAGCCGTACCCTGACCCGGACGTTAAGCGAAAAGGTCAGCGCCGCTACGGTTCGCAACGTGATGCAGGATCTGGAGTATCTGGGCCTGTTGAACAGCCCCCATATCAGCGCAGGCCGCGTACCGACGCAAATGGGGCTGCGTATGTTCGTTGATGGATTGCTGGAAGTTGGCGATCTGGGAGCGGACGACCGGCAGAAGCTGGACGCCACCCTGGGTGATAATGCGGGCGATGTCAGCGGCATGCTAGATAGGGTCGGATCGGCCTTGTCGAACGTGACGCACGGTGCATCTTTGGTGCTGACGCCCAAGCATGAGGCCGAGATCAAGCATATCGAATTCGTGTCGCTGGCGCATGATCGGGCGTTGGTGGTGCTGGTGTTTTCAGACGGGCATGTAGAGAACCGGTTGTTCTCGCCGCCGCCGGGACAGACGCCCAGTTCGATGCGAGAGGCGGCCAATTTCCTCAATGCCTTGATCGAGGGGCGGACGCTGACCGAGGTCCGTCGGATGATGCAGAGCGACATCGCCGCGCGGCGTCAGGAAATCGATGCGCTGGCGCGCGAACTCGTCGAGAGCGGCCTTGCCCTTTGGGATGGAGATGGCGAAGATTCGGCCCGCCTGATCGTGCGGGGACGAGCGAATCTGTTGGACGGTACCGGTCAGGAGGCAGAGCTGGAGCGTATCCGGAGCTTGTTTGATGATCTGGAACGCAAGCGCGACATTGCCGAATTCCTGGAATTGACCGAAACCGGCGAGGGTGTGCGCATTTTTATCGGTTCGGAGAACAAACTTTTCTCACTTTCGGGTTCCTCTTTGGTGGTGTCTCCATATATGAACGCTGATCGAAAGATCATCGGCGCGGTGGGAGTGATTGGCCCGACGCGCCTGAATTACGGACGGATCGTGCCGATTGTGGATTATACGGCACAACTGGTTGGAAAGCTGATTTCCGACCGGAGCTAGAGGTGGAAAGATGGCAGAGCCGAAGAACGAAGAGTTTCTGGACGATATTGCGACCGCAGAGGCCGAAGAACTGGCCGAGGAGTTGGCGGAAATCAGCGAAGAGGCGCTGGAGCTGGACGCGCTGCGCGCCGAGCGGGATGAACTGAAGGACAAGTTCATGCGCGCGCTGGCGGATGCGGAAAACGCCCGTAAACGGGGCGAAAAAGCGCGGCGGGATGCCGAGAATTATGGCGGATCAAAGCTGGCGCGCGACATGTTGCCGGTCTACGACAACATGAAACGTGCACTGGAAGCGGCAACCGAAGAGCAGCGGGACGTTTCGGCGGCACTGATCGAAGGCGTGGAACTGACCATGCGCGCGCTGCGCGACGTGTTCCAGAAACATGGGATTCAAGTGATTTCGCCCGAGGTTGGGGATCGGTTCGACCCACAGATGCACGAAGCGATGTTCGAGGCACCTTTGCCGGGTACCAAGGCGGGTGACATCATTCAGGTGTCAGCCGAGGGCTTTATGCTGCATGACCGTTTGCTGCGCCCGGCGCAGGTTGGCGTGTCGTCGATGCCAGCAAGCTGATCGGCTTCGCCGGCGCGCGACCAAGCCTCCGGCGAGAGTATTCTTCAAAAGATGAAGGGGCGGTCAGGTGTTGGCCGCCTCTTTCAGTTTGTAAATCAGGTCCAGCGCCTCGCGCGGGGAGAGTTCGTCGGGCAGGACATTCTTGAGAATGTCAGTGACAGGCGAGGATTTCGGCATTGGCGACGGCGGTGGCGGTGCAGCGGAGAAGAGAGGCAGATCGTCGATCAGCGCCTTTTGCCTGCCGCCTTCACGTTCGGATTTCTCCAACTGGTCGAGTACGACGCGGGCGCGTTCGACGACCGAGGGCGGCAGGCCTGCAAGCTGGGCGACCTGTACACCATAGGACCGGTCGGCAGCGCCCTTGCGGACCTCGTGCAGGAAAATGACCTCGCCTTCCCATTCGCGCACCGCGACGGTGGCATTGTCGACGCCTTCGAGGCTGCCGGCCAAGGCTGTCAGTTCGTGATAGTGGGTGGCAAACAGGGCGCGGCATTTGTTGGATGCGTGCAGGTGTTCCAGCGTGGCCCAAGCAATGGAGAGGCCGTCATAAGTGGCTGTGCCTCGGCCAATCTCATCGAGGATGACCAGCGCGCGGTCGTCGGCCTGATTGAGGATGGCGGCAGTTTCGACCATCTCGACCATGAAAGTCGAGCGCCCCCGTGCCAGATCATCGGATGCACCGACCCGGCTGAAAAGTTGACTGACAAGCCCGACATGGGCGGTGTCGGCCGGCACGTAGCTGCCCATTTGCGCCAGCAGGGCAATGAGCGCGTTCTGGCGCAGGAAAGTTGATTTACCGGCCATGTTCGGGCCGGTCAAAAGCCAGATTGCGGCGCCATTCTCGGCCGACAGATCGCAGTCGTTGGCGATGAAGGCGTCCCCGCCTTGTTGGCGCAGGGCGTGTTCGACCACAGGGTGACGGCCGCCTTTTATGTCAAAGGCGCGGGATGTGTCGACGGTGGGGCGGCACCAGTTTTCCCCGCGCGCTAGGTCGGCCAGCGCGGCGGTCAGGTCAAGCTCGGCCAGGCCGCGTGCCGCCTGGTTCAGTCGGGCCGCCTGATCGAGAATGGCGTCAGAAAGCCCTGAATAGAGCCTCTTTTCGATCTCCAGCGCCAGATTGCCCGCATTCAGGATGCGGGTTTCGATTTCGCTGAGCTCGACCGTGGTGAAGCGCACCTGATTGGCGGTTGTCTGGCGATGGATGTAGGTCTCGTTGAGGGGAACGCCGAGCATCTTTGAGGCGTGGGTTGCTGTGGTTTCGATGAAATAGCCCAGCACATTGTTGTGTTTGATCTTCAGCGAGGCGATGCCGGTGTGATCGATGTATTTCTGCTGAAACCCGGCGATGACGGAACGGCCCTGGTCGCGCAAAGTACGGGCCTCGTCCAGTTCCGAGTCATAGCCAGCGGCGATGAAACCGCCATCGCGGGCCAGCAGCGGGGGTTCAGCGACAAGCGCGGCGTCCAGAAGCCCGAGCAGGTCATCAAAACCGGTCAGGCTATGAACTGCATCGGACAGAATCGAAGGCAAGTCGTCAGCGGCGCAGAGGCCAGCGATTTGTTCCGCCTGTGAAAGCCCGTTACGGATGGCCGCCAGATCGCGCGGTCCGCCCCGATCAAGCGACAGCCGCGACAGGGCGCGGTCCAGATCCGGGGTTTTGCGCAATGCTTCGCGCAGATCCGAGGCCAGAAGGGTCTCTTCGACGCAAAAACCTACCGCATCGTGACGGGCGTGAATGATATCGGGCGATCGGGACGGGCTGGACAGGCGTTGTTCCAGCAGTCGCGCGCCGCCCGCCGTCACCGTGCGGTCAATGACCGACAACAGAGAGCCGGCGCGGCCACCGGACAACGAACGGGTGATTTCCAGATTGCGGCGGGTGGCGGCGTCGATCTGAACTACGCGGTCCTGGGCCTCTTTCTGGGGCACCTGCAATAGCGGCAGTTTGCCTTTTTGTGTGATGTCCAGATAGTCGACCAGAGCGCCCATCGCTGCGACCTCGGCGCGGTCGAATGTACCGAACGCGTCCAGCGCGCCCACGGCGAACAGGGTACAGATACGCTTTTCACCAGCTGTGCTGTCGAAACTTGCGCGCCCGATCGGGGTGATCGGAACGCCTAGGTCACGGGTGGTTTCGACCAGCTTTCCATCCATTCCGTCAGCGACGATCAGTTCGGAAGGGGCCAGCCGCGCAAGTTCGGGGCTGAGCCGAACGGGTGAAAGGGGCATCACGTGGAACGCACCTGTCGATATATCCGCCCAGGCCAGGGCGGCCTGGTCGCGAACCTCGGCATAGGCGGCCAGAAAGTTGTGTCGGCGCGCTTCGAGCAGCGCGTCTTCGGTCAGGGTTCCGGGGGTGACAAGGCGCACGACATCGCGCTTTACCACTGATTTAGAGCCTCTTTTCTTAGCCTCGGCCGGACTTTCCATCTGTTCGCAGACGGCAACGCGAAAGCCCTTGCGGATCAGTGTCAGCAGGTATCCTTCGGCAGAATGAACCGGAACCCCGCACATCGGAATGTCCTGGTCATTGTGCTTGCCGCGTTTGGTCAGCGCGATATCCAGCGCCTCGGCGGCATTCATGGCGTCTTCAAAGAACATCTCGTAGAAATCGCCCATCCGGTAAAACAGCAGGGCATCGGCGTGGGCCTCTTTGATTGCGAGATATTGCGCCATCATTGGCGTGACGTTGGACAAGACTGACATCTCCCGGCGTGTTCCGGGGGGACCTTACAAATCCGTAAACTGCGACGAAAGGCGAAAACGCATTGTCGTTGAGGCGGGCGCTTGCCTGCTGTAAGAGGCGGAAAAGCCCAACAGCGCGGAAAACGACATATCTCATGCCCAAAGCGAAGATCACCCCCGAAGAGGCGCTTGCCTTTCACCTGGAACCGACCCCCGGCAAATGGGAGGTGCAGGCCACCGTTCCAATGACCACGCAGCGAGACCTGTCACTGGCCTATAGCCCTGGCGTGGCAGTGCCGTGCGAAGCCATCGCGGCCAACCCCGAGACGGCCTATGACTATACCAACAAGGGCAATCTTGTGGCGGTGATTTCGAACGGGACGGCGGTTCTGGGTCTTGGCAATCTGGGGGCGCTAGGCTCGAAACCGGTGATGGAGGGCAAATCGGTCCTGTTCAAACGGTTCGCTGACGTGAATTCGATCGATATCGAGCTGGACACCGAAGACCCGGATGAGTTCTGCCGTGCGGTGCGCCTGATGGGGCCGACCTTTGGCGGGATCAATCTGGAAGACATCAAGGCGCCCGAGTGCTTCATCATCGAACAGCGCCTGAAGGAAGAGATGGACATTCCGGTCTTCCACGATGACCAGCACGGGACGGCGGTGATCTGTGCGGCGGGTCTGATCAACGCGCTGCATATCTCGGGCAAGAAGATCGAGGATGTGAAGATTGTCCTGAACGGTGCCGGTGCTGCCGGGATTGCCTGTATCGAGCTGCTCAAGGCGATGGGTGCGCGGCATGAGAATTGTATCGTCTGTGATACCAAGGGTGTGATCTATCAGGGTCGGACCGAAGGCATGAACCAGTGGAAATCTGCGCATGCGATCGTGACCGAGTTACGCACACTGGAAGATGCGATGAAGGGCGCGGACGTGTTCCTGGGTGTGTCGGTCAAGGGCGCGGTCACGCAGGAGATGGTTGCCAGCATGGCTGACAACCCGGTCATTTTTGCGATGGCCAACCCCGACCCCGAGATCACGCCGGAAGAGGCACACGAAGTCCGCGTAGATGCGATCGTGGCCACCGGGCGCAGCGATTATCCCAATCAGGTCAACAACGTTCTTGGTTTTCCGTACCTGTTCCGCGGCGCGCTGGATATTCATGCCCGGGCCATCAATGACGAGATGAAGATTGCCTGTGCTCACGCCCTGGCCCGTCTGGCGCGCGAGGATGTGCCGGACGAAGTGGCGATGGCCTATGGCCGGAACCTGACATTCGGGCGCGATTACATTATCCCGACGCCGTTTGACCCGCGCCTTATCCACCGGATTCCGCCCGCCGTGGCCCGTGCAGGAATGGATACGGGCGCCGCACGGCGGCCGATCGTCGACATGGATGCCTATGAACTGGGCCTGAAATCGCGAATGGACCCGACGGCCAGCATCCTGCGCGGCATCAACGCACGGGCGCGTCAGGCGCAAAGCCGGATGATCTTTGCCGAAGGGGACGATCCACGGGTGCTGCGCGCCGCTGTCACCTATCAGCGGTCGGGCTTTGGCAAAGCGCTGGTTGTTGGCCGACCGGACGACGTCAAGCAGAAGCTGGAGGTTGCGGGCCTTGGCGACGCGGTGCGCGAGATCGAGGTGGTCAATGCGGCGAATACAACGCATCTGGAGGCCTACAAGGCGTTCCTGTACAAGCGCCTGCAGCGCAAGGGTTTTGACGGCAAGGATATCCACCGTCTGGCGGCGCGGGATCGGCACGTGTTTTCGGCCCTGATGCTGGCGCACGGCCATGGCGACGGGCTGGTGACCGGGGCAACGCGGAAATCAGCGCATGTTCTGGATCAGATCAACCATGTGTTTGATGCCGATGCTGCTCATGGCGCGGCTGGTATTACTGCGCTGATGCACAAGGGTCGTATCGTTCTGATCGGTGACACATTGGTGCATGAATGGCCATCCGAAGAGGATCTGGCAACCATTGCCGAGCGGGCCGCCGATGTTGCCCGCCACATGGGGATGGAGCCGCGTGTCGCCTTTGTCAGTTTCTCGACCTTTGGCTATCCGGTCTCGGAACGTACCGAGAAGCTGTACAAAGCGCCCCGGGTGCTGGAGGCGCGCGGGGTCGATTTCGAGTTCGAGGGTGAAATGACCGTCGATGTGGCGCTGAATGCCAGATCGCAAGAGGCCTATCCCTTTTCGCGCCTGACCGGGCCTGCGAATATCCTGATAGTGCCGGCCCGACACTCGGCTTCGATTTCGACCAAATTGATGCAGGAAATGGCGGGTGCAACGGTGATCGGGCCGATCCTGACCGGGATCGACAAGCCGATCCAGATCTGTTCGACCGTGTCGACAGCCAACGACATCCTGAACATGGCCGTTCTGGCCTCGGCCAAGATCGGGTAGACCGTGGCAATCTGGAACCTCGGCTCGATCAATGCGGACATGGTTTATGCCGTGCCGCACCTGCCGCAACCGGGTGAAACGCTGGCGGCCACGGATTTGTCGCGGTTTCTGGGTGGCAAGGGGGCCAACATGTCGGTTGCGGCGGCGCGGGCCGGGGGTGAAGTTCGGCATATCGGTGCGGTCGGGCCTGAAGGGCGCTGGGCGATTGACCGGCTGTCGGGTTATGGCGTCGATACCCGTCACGTCGCACAGGTGGAAGTGGCGACCGGCCATGCCATTATCGCGGTCGAACAGTCGGGTGAAAACCTGATCGTGCTGTTTCCCGGTGCGAACCGCGAGATCACCTTGGCGCAATTGGAACAGGCGCTGGACCACGCGCAGAAGGGTGATCTGCTGGTATTGCAGAACGAAACCAACATGCAGGTTGAGGCTGCGAAGATGGGGCGCGACCTGGGGTTGCAGGTTTGTTACGCGGCGGCGCCATTCGATGCAGAGGCGGTCAGGGCCGTACTGCCTCATATCGATTTTCTGATTCTGAACGAGGTCGAGGCAGAGCAGTTGCAGACCGCGACCGGACTGGCACCGCAACAACTGCCGGTGGCGCAGGTGGTCGTGACACTTGGGTCAAGGGGCGCGCGGTACTTTGACACTAACAAAGGTGAATCGCAGGGTTTTCCGGCCTTCAAAGTGCAGCCAGTGGATACAACCGGGGCCGGCGATACCTTTACCGGCTATGTGCTGGCCGGGATGGACGCGGGGTTGCCGATGGCGGAGGCGATTTCCCAAGCGATGCGTGCCGCAGCCATCATGGTCACGCGGCACGGCACGGCGGACGTCATCCCCGGTCTGGAGGAAGTCCGGAATACGAAGCTGGATTAACTTCCTGCAAATGGCGCAGCGTCGCCCCAAAGTTCCTTGACCCGTTGATCGCGTCCGCAAGCCTTGCGATAGGCCTTGTAGGCGCTTGCCTGACGCTTGGGGCCGAAGCGGGTCAGAACCAATTTGGTGCCTTTGTAGTAGTCCTGATGATAGGCCTCGGCCGGATAGAAGGTCGAACTGTTCAGGATCGGGGTCACGATTTCTTGGCCAAGGGCTGCCTGTGCATCGGCCCTGGCTTGTTCGGCAATGGCCTTTTCGTCCGCGTTAGAGACGAAAACGGCGGTTCTGTAGCTTTCGCCGCGATCACAGAACTGACCGCCGGCATCGGTTGGATCAATCGAGCGGAAAAACAGGCTTAGCAATGTGTCGCGCGACACTTGAGCCGGGTCGAACGTGATCTGCACCGCCTCGTAATGGCCGGTGCCCCCGGCGGAGACCTGTTTGTAGGTCGGGTCATCGATTTTTCCGCCGGTATATCCCGACACCGCCTCGATCACGCCGGGGACGTGTTCGAAATCGGATTCCACGCACCAGAAACAGCCACCGGCCACCGTCAGAGTCCGGGTCTCGGCGGCAACGGCGGGCAGGCAGCGCAACGCGGCGGCGATCAGGATCAAAGTGAACAGGGCAAAGGCTTTGAAATCACGGGTCAAGGTCATGGCGGATCTCCTTTGCAATCAGGCTGCATCCGCTTTGCGCACAAAACAATCCGCTGACATGTGTTCTCACACACAGGTGAAGCGTTGTTTACCCCTTGGCCTCGCGGGCCCTCGCGACTAGCTTGCCGCCAATTGGGAGAGAAGAACAAAGAGGTATCGTCGTGAAGATCGCGATGTGGTCGGGGCCGCGCAACTTGTCGACGGCAATGATGTACAGTTTCGGAGCTCGCACCGATTGCGCGGTGATCGACGAGCCGTTTTACGCGGCCTATCTTGCGATGACCGGGCTGAACCATCCGATGCGCGAAGAGATTCTGGCGGCGCAATCGCGGGACCCGGCTGAGGTAGCTGCAAGGCTGGCCGGGACAAACCCCGGCGCGCGCCCGTTCTGGTATCAGAAGCACATGACCCAGCACATGATCCCCGGAATTCCGCGCGACTGGATGAGGGGCGTGAGAAACGTGTTCCTGATCCGTCACCCGTCGCGGGTGATCGCAAGCTACGGTGCCAAACGCGAAAACCCGACGTTGGACGATATCGGGTTCTGGCAGCAGGCCGAACTGTTCGACGAGGTGCGCAACTGGGGCGGTGAGCCTGTGGTGATCGACAGCCACGACATTCGCGAAGACCCGGCTGGGATGTTGGAAAAACTGTGTGATGCGATCGGCGTCCCGTGGTCACCGCATATGCTGAACTGGCCCAGGGGCGGACATCCCGACGATGGCGTCTGGGCGGCGCATTGGTATGGTTCGGTCTGGAATTCGACCGGTTTTGCGGGTCCCGAAGGGGAATTGCCATTGGTACCGGAAAAGTTGCAGCCGGTGCTGGACGGCGCGCTGCCGTATTATGAGAAGATGAAGGCGGCCAAACTCTGAGTCGCGTTGGGGGAACAGCCGCTGCCACATTGTGGAAAACCGAGAGCAGTTATTTTAACAATTGCCCAAGCTTCATGGCAACGCTCATATCGCCCGTGATCTTGAGTTTGCCCATCATCACCCCGGTCATCGGATTGAGTTTACCGGTCAGCAGTTTGGTCAGGTTTTCGGCTGAGATCCGGATCGTGCAGTCGGTGTCGCGGTCCTGAGTTGAGGCTTCGTTTTCCGCCAGAACAATGACGCCATCTGCGCCGCAGTCGAATTTCAGCGTACCGTCGAAGGTCTTGCCGGTCAGACCGGACTGGATGCCGTTTGCAATGTCTTCAAGCGCCATGGTGACCTCTTGTCGTTTACGCAAGCGTTAGAAAGACACCGGGAACAAGGCAAGGATGACCAAGCGGCAGCGTTCAGCTGTGCTGGATCGCGGTCAGGGTCAGGGGGCAAGCTTCGCCATTGTAGAAGCAATCAAGGATATCCTGAAACTCGCCGGGCGCGCCGGGGACGGCGGTGAAGAGCGTCATGCAGGAGCGCAGTTTCTTGGCGTCGATGCCGCCGAGGATATCGGAGGCGTTCTTGTCTTTGTGGGTCAACACCAGACGACTGACCTCGACAAGGCGGCGGCGCAGTTCCGGGTGATCGAGATAGGCGGTGGCCTCGTCCAGATCCTCGATCCCGTAGAGCTGCGCCATGTGGGACCGGCCCAGTTCGGCCAATTGCGGAAATACGAACCACATCCAGTGGCTGGTTTTCCGGCCCTCGGTCAGTTCGCGCAGGACAGCGGCCCAAACCGTGTCCTGCGCCTCGATGAACATGTCGAGTTCGTCGTTTATGCCGTCGTCGTCGATCACTTGGCAGTGCGCTTGTTGCGCGTGGCCAGCAGGCGCAGGCGCAGGGCGTTCAGCTTGATGAAGCCCGCCGCGTCTTTTTGATCGTATGCACCGGCGTCTTCCTCAAACGTCACATGCGCCTCGGAATAGAGCGAGTGTTCGGACCAGCGGCCCACGGTCGAGGCCAGACCTTTATACAGCTTCACGCGAACGGTGCCGGTCACGTGTTCTTGCGACTTGTCGATGGCGGCCTGCAGCATCTCGCGCTCGGGGCTGTACCAGAACCCGTTATAGATGAGTTCCGCATATTGCGGCATCAACTGGTCTTTCAGGTGCATCGCGCCGCGATCCATGGTGATCGACTCGATCCCACGATGCGCTTCCAGAAGGATAGTGCCGCCCGGCGTCTCATAGATACCGCGAGACTTCATGCCCACGAACCGGCCCTCGACAAGGTCCAGACGACCGATACCGTGTCTACCGCCATATTCGTTCAGCTTGGTCAGGATCGTGGCCGGGCTCATAGCCTCGCCATTGATGCTGACCGCGTCGCCTTTTTCGAAACCGATTTCGATGAATTCGGGCTCGTTCGGCGCGTCTTCGGGATGGACGGTGCGCTGATAGACGTAGTCAGGCGCCTGAACGGCCGGGTCTTCCAGAACCTTGCCCTCGGACGAGGTGTGCAGCAGGTTCGCATCGACCGAGAACGGAGCTTCGCCGCGCTTGTCCTTGGCGATCGGAATCTGGTTCTGCTCGGCAAATTCCAGCAGCTTGGTTCGGCTGGTCAGATCCCATTCGCGCCAGGGGGCAATCACCTTGATTTCGGGGTTCAGCGCGTAAGCCGCCAGTTCGAACCGCACCTGATCGTTGCCCTTGCCGGTTGCGCCGTGAGCGACGGCATCGGCGCCGGTTTCCTCGGCAATCTCGATCAGGCGTTTCGAGATCAGCGGGCGGGCAATCGACGTGCCCAGCAGGTATAGCCCTTCGTAGACCGCGTTGGCACGAAACATCGGGAAGACGAAATCACGGACGAATTCCTCGCGGATGTCTTCGATATAGATGTTTTCGGGCTTGATTCCGAGCAGTTCGGCCTTTTGGCGGGCGGGGTCCAGTTCTTCGCCCTGACCGAGATCGGCGGTGAAGGTCACGACCTCGCACCCATACTCGGTCTGCAGCCATTTCAGAATGATCGAAGTATCAAGGCCACCGGAATAGGCCAGAACAACTTTCTTGGGCGCGGACATCTGACTTCCCCTTATGCGTAAGACGATTGGCCCCTAACGGGTTTTGAACGTGGGGGCAAGCGGAGTGCATTGACGCATGATAGTAAATCGGGTGAAACAAGCAGGAACTTACAACAAATGGTTGAGGGAGCGGTTTTTATGTTGGGTTGGAGTATTTTTCTGCATTCTGTACGTATGGTTTTCGGCAATCTCAAGCAGGTTCTTCAGATCACGATTGGGCCGGTTCTGGTAGCGCTGGTTTTGATAGTAGGTGCCTTTTTTGCGTTGGGCATCACACCAGAGGTGTTTGACGAAGGCACCACCAAGTTGCCGCCAGGGGTTACGACTGGGAGCTTTTTCCTGTTCCTTTCGATTTTCATGCTGATCATCTGGACGGTCATGTTCTGGATTGCGGTATCCTGGCATCGGTTCATCCTGCTGGAAGAATATCCCAGCGGGATATTCCCCGAGTTCCGGTTTGACCGAATACTGGCCTATTTCGGGCGCGGTATTTTGCTGGGGTTGTTGGGGCTGATTGCCATTTTGCCAATGGCGTTTTTGCTTGCGGCCGTCAGCGGTGGGTCCGCCGGGCTGCCAATCATCGTGATGATCGCTTATATGCTGTTAATTCTCGTTGTTTTGTTTCCACTGGCGATCATTCTGCCTGCTGCCGCAATCGGCCAACCGCTGAGCATGTCGGCGGCGTGGAACAAAACGACCGGCACGGCAGGAACCGTCGTTGTTCTGATCATCGCTTCGTTCCTGTTTCAGGTGGTTGTTCAGCTTGTCAGCACGATTCTGATGATTGTTCCCGTTCTCGGCCCGCTTTTGGTTCTGTTCGCCTCTCTGCTGATACTTCCGCTGATAAATGTCAGTATCCTGACCACGATGTACGGCGTTTTTGTCGAGGGACGCGAGCTACGGTAAGTTGCGGGTACACATATGTATTCCTTGCCCTTTCAACGGTGATGGGGCAGGGAATTTGGCATGACTGATTTCATGACCCGCGCCCGCGCTGCCGAAGAGGCGATGCGAACCGTCTTTCCTGCGACGCCGCTGCAGCGGAACGTGCACTTGTCCGAAAAATATGATGCCGATATCTGGCTCAAGCGCGAGGATCTTAGCCCGGTGCGATCATACAAGATCCGCGGTGCCTTCAACGCCATGCGCAAGCAGGAGGGGCAGGACCTGTTCGTGTGTGCGAGCGCGGGCAATCACGCGCAGGGCGTAGCATTCATGTGCAGGCATCTGGATGTCAGGGGCGTGATTTTCATGCCGGTAACGACGCCACAGCAAAAAATCCAGAAGACCCGGATGTTCGGTGGCGACAATGTCGAGATCCACCTGACCGGTGACTATTTCGATCACACGCTGGCCTCGGCGCAGGAATGGTGCGCTCGGCAGGGCGGGCATTTCCTGTCGCCCTTTGACGATGAGGACGTGATCGAGGGGCAGGCTTCGTTGGCGGTCGAGATCGAAGAGCAGCTTGGCGGCGTGCCCGATCACGTTCTGTTGCCGGTTGGTGGCGGCGGCATGTCGGCGGGGGTATCGACATGGTTTGGCGACCGCACGCATTGCTTGTTCGTCGAGCCCAAGGGCGGCGCTTGCCTGCGTGCGGCGCTTGCGGCGGGGCATCCGGTGTCGCTGGGCCGGGTGGACACGTTTGTTGACGGGGCTGCGGTTGGCCGGATCGGTGACAGGCCGTTTGAACTGCTGAAATCGCGCCACCTGTCGGACGTTCTGGTCCTGTCCGAAGACCGCATTTGCACCACGATCATGGAGATGCTGAACGTAGAAGGTATCGTCCTGGAGCCCGCAGGTGCACTGGCAGTCGAAGCAGTGGCGGATGTGCAAAGCTTCATCCGGGGCAAGACCGTAGTCTGCGTCACTTCGGGCGGCAATTTCGATTTCGAACGCTTGCCCGAGGTCAAAGAGCGCGCCCAGCGCTATTCCGGCGTGAAAAAGTATTTTATCCTTCGCCTGCCGCAACGTCCGGGTGCATTAAAAGAGTTTCTGGGAATTCTGGGGCCCGAGGATGACATTGCCCGCTTTGAATATATGAAAAAATCGGCGCGCAACTTCGGTTCGGTTCTGATCGGAATCGAGACCAGCAAGCTCGAAAATTTCGTGCGTCTGTTTGCGCACCTTGATGACGCAGGGTTCACCTATAACGATATCACCGAGGATGAGACGCTGGCTCAGTTCGTGATCTGACGGTTATGTATTCTGTGCCAAGCCGGTCAGGAATTCAGAATGGGAGACGGTAAAGGTTCTGGTGATCTCCTCTAGGTCCACCAATTCCGCATCGCCGGCGGCGGATTGACGTTCACCATCCTGGCACAGTTTGGAAAAGGCCTGAAATCCCAGGCTCAGGGCGCTGCCCTTGAGGAAATGCAGGTTTCGTTCCAGTTCGGACCGATCCGCATCGGCGCGGATGCGGTCGAGCATTTCCTGCACCTCTTCCATGAAGATCTGCACCACTTCGGGGAATTCGTCCGCGCCGACTTCGTCCCGCAACTGTTTGACCCTTGGCCAATGGATCATGGCGCACCCTTTTTTGGTCTCGTTCATGCTGTGGTAGGGCGTTTCGGGTAAAAATGACGTTAAGGGATTTTGTCACGCTAACTTGCGATGCAGATAGAGATCCTGGCATTCGGATTGCAGGCGTCAAGTGCTTCGAGGCGGCGATATCGGATTGTGAGGGCGGAGCGACGGCGCGTGGGGGCACCATAAGAACGCAGTTTGTCCGTGATGATCCGCTTGGGAAGGAAACCAAGACGCTTTGTCAGGCGGGGCAACAGCCGTTTTGCCGCCCGTTTGTACGGTTTCTGTTGAAGGAGCTCGTCCAGAGCGACGCCATGCTGATCGACCGCGCGCCAAAGCCAATATTTGCGATAAGAGATTTTCACGACAACCACATCAAGATGCCAGACATTGCCTGGGCGACCCTGTTGGCGTCACAAGTTTCGAGCGATCAGCGGTCCGAACTTGATGACCTACGCCGGACAGTTTCGGACATATCTATCCCGCGCTGCAGCAGCATCTCTTCAACTTCCCGGAAGCTCAGGTTGAAACGAGCGTACAACCATACCGCGTGCGCGATGATCTGAGGTGGAAACCGGTAGCGCTTGTAGCTAATCGACGATGACCTCTTCAAAGTCACTTGCGTCCAACCGCGGACATGACCAGCCGAACGACCTTTGGCGTGACAACACCCTCTCTATCGCCGAAACAAGCGGGTCGAAGAAAACATCGCCTCCAACTCCTCGATCCGCTCCTTGCTTTCTTCCCATCGCGCGTTCTGAACCTGGGCGATCAGGGATTCGGAAATCAACTGCAACGCAATGGTCGAATCCCAACTCGAAGGTGCTTCGACCAGTCCGTGAAAGGTGATGTTTGCCCTGCGACCGATGGGAGATCCCCACTGGTCGGTGAACAAGACAACGGTCGCCCCACGCTTTGAGGCGATATCGGCCAGTTTTTCGAGATGGGCCTCATACCGGCGGATGTCATAGATGATCAGAACAGACGTGCCATCCATGTCCAACAGATACTGCGGCCAGACATTGGTGGAATTGCCCAGCATGGTCACATTGGGCCGGATGATCTGCATGTGGTTGAACAGATAATCGGCGTTGGAACGGGTAATTCGTCCGCCCACGACATAGAGGTGGCGGGTGGTGTCGGCCAGCAATTTGGCAACGGCATCGAATTCCGCCGTGTTGATGCGTTCCAGCGTGTGGCGCATGTTTGCCCAAACGGCTTGCGCAAAACGGGGCAAGGGGTGTTCTGCGGTGTCCTCTTCAACCCACGGGCCGCGTTTGGAAAGCGGTTTCTTGATCCGGGCGGCCACCTCATTGCGCAGGGATTCCTGCAAATCAGGAAAGCCGTCAAATCCCAGTTTGCGCGCCATCCTGATTACCGTCGGCGTCGAAACCCCGGCAGCGCCTGCCAGTTTGGTGATCGATTGCAGCCCTGCCATCGGGTAGTCCTGCAGAAGTACCGAGGCAAGCTGCCGCTCGGACCGGGTAAGGTCGTCGATGCCTTCTTGCAGCATCTGTTTCACAAGCTTTGTCGTCGGGATCACGGGGTATCCTCAAATCTAGCTTTTTCTACAGAGTAGGCATTGATGTAGTCATGTCTACAGAAAGTTTGTTGACAACTGAGCGCCCAAGGCTCCCAATGTGAGACAAGAGCGCGAGTCACGTGCGCCGCAAAGATAACGGAACCGGGCCCATCCGAGGAACGGTCAGTAAAACAGGGAAACGGGCATGAATTTCATGCGGAGATACGTCTCGTTCATCGACGGGATAAACCGCTGGATCGGCCGGGTGGTGATGTACGGCATCTTCGTGATGATGGGCATCCTGTTGTGGTCGTCGATCTCCAAGACTTTCTTTCTACCGTCGTTGTGGACGCTGGAAGTAGCGCAGTTTGCGATGGTGGCCTATTACATCCTCGGCGGGCCGTATTCGATCCAGATGGGGTCGAACGTGCGGATGGACTTGCTTTATGGCGAATGGTCCAGCCGACGGCAGGCGTGGACGGATGCGTTTACGGTTCTGTTTCTGATCTTTTATCTGGGTGTGCTGATCTATGGCGGGTGGGACAGTCTGAGCTATTCGCTGCAATACGGTGAACGCAGTCCGACGGCCTGGCGACCCTACCTGTGGCCGATCAAGGTGATCATGCAGGTGGGCCTGATTCTGATGCTGCTGCAGGCGGTATCGGAGTTGTGCAAGGATATCCTGCGCATCAAGGGCGATGACCTCCCGAGGGAGGCGATCTGATGTCTTACGAGATGATCGCCATTGTCATGTTCTCGACCATGATGTTGATGCTGATGACCGGGCAACGGGTGTTCGGTGCCATCGGGTTTGTGGCCGTGGTGGCCTCGCTGCTGCTGTGGGGCGACCGGGGCGGGTATGACATCGGTTTCGCTGCGGCGATGAAGCTGATGAAATGGTATCCGCTGCTGACGCTGCCGATGTTCATCTTTATGGGATATGTCCTGTCGGAATCCAAAATCGCGGACGATCTGTACAAGATGTTTCATGTCTGGATGGGCGGCCTGAACGGTGGTCTGGCAATTGGTACGATTGCCCTCATGGTCCTGATTTCTGCTATGAACGGTCTGAGCGTAGCGGGTATGGCGATTGGCGCCACGATCGCCCTGCCGGAACTGTTGAAGCGCGGATATGACAAGCGCATGGTGACTGGTGTCATTCAGGCTGGTTCATCCCTGGGTATTCTCGTGCCGCCCTCTGTCGTGCTCGTTCTTTACGCGATGATTGCGCGGCAGCCGGTGGGACAACTATGGTTGGCAGGTGTCATTCCGGGGCTGATGATGGCGGCTATGTTCATTCTCTACATCGCCATCCGTTGCAAACTGAACCCTGCTTTGGGTCAGGCCATGGATCGCGAAAACCTGGCTGAATATGAACGAACTACGGACAATCCTTTGCGCCTGAACTATCTTGCCTTGCTGGGCGTTGTCGCCGTTCCGGCGTTGTTGGGCCTGGGTGCAGTGACGGCCAAGGCCGCAATCGGCATCGCTGCAGTGATTGGTGCGTTGTCTTTTGCCACCCGAAAAACCCCGGCCTTTTACAAGGATGTCTTCCTCAAGGAGAAATACCGTCTGCTTTTCGCAGGTGTCCTGCCGCTGGCGATTTTTGCCGCGATGATGATCCCGTTCGTGAACGGCTGGACTTCCCTAGTGGAAAGTTCCGCCATCGGTGCGCTGACGGCCTTTGTCGCGGCGGTTCTGAAAGGGCGGATGAATCGGCAGGTTTTCGAGACCTCGGTGCGCTCGACGCTGGGTATTTCGTGCATGTTCATGTGGATCATTCTGGCGGCGCTGGCTTTTGGCGCCGTGTTTGACGGGCTTGGGGCGGTGCGCGCCATCGAGAACCTGTTCACCCAGCGTCTGGGGCTGAGCCCCTGGATGATCCTGATCCTGATGCAGCTGAGTTTCATCGTAATGGGCACGTTTCTTGACGATACGGCTATGCTGGTGATCGTGGCGCCGCTTTACGTGCCGTTGGTGCAGGCGTTGGGATTCGACCTGATCTGGTACGGTGTGCTGTACACGATCACGACTCAGATCGCCTATATGACACCGCCATTTGGCTATAACCTGTTTCTGATGCGAGCCATGGCGCCGCCAGACATTACTCTGCGCGATATTTATGGGTCGATCCTGCCCTTCGTGCTGGTGATGGCGCTGGCGCTGGCGATCATCATGGTGTTTCCGCAGATCGCACTGTGGTTGCCGGAGGCCGTTTACAACAAATGATCCCGGATCGAACCGGGGCTTATGAGAGAGCAATTCGTTGATTTCAACTGGGAGAGAGAAAATGACGACAAGACGTAAGTTTTTGAAAGGGGCCGCAGTTGTTCCTGCGGCATCGCTGGCCGCACCGGCGCTGGCGCAATCGACGATCAAGTGGCGGATGCAGACCTATGCCGGCCCTGCGCTGGCCGAACATGTGGTCGATCCGGCGATCAACCTGTTCAACCAGATTGCCGGAGACCGGATGCAGATCGAGCTGTTTTATGCCGATCAGCTGGTGCCCACCGGCGAGTTGTTTCGCGCCATGCAGCGGGGCACTATCGACGCGGTGCAATCGGACGACGACTCGATGGCCTCGCCCACCGAAGTGACAGTTTTCGGCGGGTATTTCCCCTTTGCTTCGCGTTATTCTCTGGATGTGCCTGTACTGTTCAATCAGTACGGCCTGAACGAAATATGGGACGAGGAATATTCCAAGGTCGGCGTCAAGCATATCAGTGCCGGTTCGTGGGACCCTTGCCATTTCGCCACCAAGGACCCGATCAACTCGCTGGCCGATCTGCAGGGCAAGCGTGTCTTTACTTTCCCGACCGCAGGCCGGTTCCTTAGCCAGTTCGGTGTGGTGCCTGTCACCCTCCCGTGGGAGGATATCGAAGTTGCGGTTCAGACCGGCGAACTGGATGGTATTGCCTGGTCCGGGATTACCGAGGATTACACCGTCGGTTGGGCGGATGTGACCAACTATTTCCTGACCAACAACATTTCAGGGGCGTGGATTGGCCACTTCTTTGCCAATAACGAACGTTGGGAGGAATTGCCGGAGGATCTGAAGCTGTTGTTCAAGGTATGCTGTGAGCAATCCCACTATTATCGCCAGTGGTGGTATTGGGGCGGCGAGGCATCGCTACGGGTCAACGGAACCAAGATGCAGCTTACCTCGATTCCGGATGCGGAATGGGCGCAAGTCGAAGCCGCCGCAACGAAATTCTGGGACGAGATCGCCGCCGAATCCGAGACCAAGGCCAAGGTGGTCCAGATATTCAAACAGTATAACGCCGACATGCAAAAGGCCGGGCGGCCTTATCGCTACAGCTGACCAATCTGCCCTGACCTGCGCGTGTGGGTCAGGGCAAAAATCGCATTGACCGGTGGGGTTGCAAGGTTCATAGAGCCGAAAAAACCAGGAGCTTTCGGAATGACCATCACACGCATCGAAACCGGCCAGCGCATGAGCAAGATCGTCAAGCACAATGGCACCGTCTACCTGTGCGGTCAGGTAGGAGACGGTGAGACCGTCGCGGATCAGACGCGCGATTGCCTGTCCCGTGTCGAGGCGCTGCTGGAACAGGCGGGAACGGACAAAACCCGGATTTTGCAGGCAATCGTCTGGCTGGCGGACATGGCCGATTTTGCCGAGATGAACGCTGTATGGGATGCTTGGGTGCCCGAGGGCCACGCCCCCGCGCGCGCTTGCGGCGAGGCCAGGTTGGCGCGCGACACACTGCGCGTCGAAATCATCGTCACGGCCGCCGAGAAGTAACGGGCGTTTTCACTCAAAGCTGATTTCGACCGAGCCGAAGCGACCGAAATCCGCATGAATTTCGGAACCGGAAGGGCATTCCACGGGTCGAATGAAGCTGCCCGATAGAATGATGTGACCGGGTTCAATCCTCTGGCTGAACTCCGCCATGCGGCGGGCCAGCCAGACGACGCTTTCGACGGGGTCGTTCAAAACACCGGCGCCAAGCCCGGTTTCCTCGATCTCGCCATTGCGGAATGCAAGGGCGCCAACCCAGCGAAGGTCAAAGGCGTTGATGGCGTGTCGTTCGGCACCCAGAACGATCCCGGCATTGGCGGCGTTGTCGCTGATCGTGTCGCATACGTTGCGGGCTGTTCCGGTGTCGGGATCGACCCGCAGAATTCGGGTATCAAGGATTTCGAGCGCAGGCACGACACAGTCAGTGGCCGCAATGACTTCTTCGCGGGTGACATTTACGCCGCCGATGGCGGATTTCATCACAAACGCGATCTCAGCCTCGATCCGGGGCTGGATGAACCGCCCTTTTGGCACCGTGCTTTCGTTTTCGAACGCCATATCGTCGAACAAAATTCCACTGTCGGGAATATCGATGTTCAGCGCATATTGCATGGCCTTCGATGTCAGGCCGATTTTCCAGCCGATCACCTTTCGGCCCTGCGCCAGTTTGGCGCGCTGGATTTCATATTGTATGGCATAGGCGTCATCCATGGTCATGTCCGGATGGCGCAGGCTGAGCAGGCCGATCTGGGTACGCTCGCGTTCGGCGGTCAGCAAATCGGCGGCGGCACGGGCGTGATCTTGCGGAGTCATGGCTGTTCGTCTGCCACACCGTTGCGCAGGATGCCAATGCCGCCAACTTCGACTTCGACCACGTCACCCGGTTCAAGGTAGCGTGGTGGATCGAACCGCGCGCCCGCACCGGTTGGTGTTCCGGTGATGATGATGTCACCGGGCCGCAGCGTCATGAAGGTAGAGATATAGGCGATTTCCTCGCGGATCGGGAAGATCATGCGGTTGAGGGTGTCGTTTTGGCGTTCTTGGCCATTCACCCTCGTTATGATCCGGGCATCGTCCAATTGGGCAGGATCACGGAAGGGGACCAACCAAGGGCCAAGCGCGCCGGATTTGTCCCAATTCTTGCCTTGCGTGACATTGAACTTCGCGTGCCGGACCCAATCGCGAATGGTGCCTTCATTGCACAGCGTCAGCGCGGCAATGTGTCCGTATGCATCCTCAGCCTTGATGCGACGTCCGGTCTTGCCGATGACAATTGCCACCTCGCCTTCGTAGTCCAATGTGTGGTTCTCCGGCGGGCGGATCAGAGGCAGATTGTGTCCGGTGAATCCGCTGGCGAAACGTGGGAACAGGGACATATACTTGGGTTGCGCACTGCCGTCTTTGTATTCTGAATTTCGGTCGGGAAAGTTCACCCCGACACACAGGATGCGAGGCGCGTTGGGCAGCGGAATATCGTAAGAGAAATCGGTGTGTGTGACCGGACGACCCTGTGCGGCGGCTTCAAGCTGATCCAATCCGCCATCCCGGATGACGTCAAGGAGTGTGGGCCAATTGGGGAAGTTCGGCGACAGGGCTACCGCGCCGCCGTCGGTGATAGCGCCATAGTATGTCTTGCCCTCGGCAATGAAGCTCGCAAATCGCATGGTTTGCCTTTGCTATTGAACCGGAAAGATGACGTTGGTTTGCCCGGTGCCGGATGAGGGGAAATACTCGGTCACGACCTCACATTTGCCTGTGTAGTCGTCCCATCCCAGCGCACCATACAGCATCGACGTGTCATGCATGGATCCCTCGCCACAACAGAAGGTCGCATAATCACCCAGCATCTTCAGGAAGGTCGCGTGATCGCCATTCTTCCACATCTCCAGTACATGCAGGTCGACTTGGCGGTTGAACTCGGAACTGATGGTGAAGGTGCCGTTATTGGCGGCATAGTCCTTGTTGGCCCAGATCTTGTGAGACAAAGAGCCAGAGGCGACAAGCAACACCTTGCTGTCGCTGGCTTCGACGGCCTCGCGGATCGCCTCGCCGATGAGGCGGCTTTCGGAATGGTCATGTACGGTGGCCCAGGCGGCGACCGAGACGACCTTCATGTCGTGTTCGCGGCTCATGAACCGCATTGGCACCAATGTGCCATATTCCAGTTCCAGACTGTCCAGGTGATGCGCAAGTGTATAGACACCCTTGTCTGATGCCACTTTGGCAATGGCGTCGCCAAGCTCCGGATTGCCGTCGTAGGAGTACGGCAAATCCTGAATGAATTGTGGAAACTCATTCGAGGTAAACAACCCTTCGAACCTGGCGTTCGCATTGATGTGAAAGCCTGCGTTGATCACCCAATGAGTGTCGCAGATCACGACGGTATCAGCGCTCAACGCCTTGGCGCGGCGGGCGATTTCGCGGTGGCCGTCAATGGCGGGCTGCCTTTTGCCCTTGATCGGACCTTCCTGCTCCGACATCAACAATGTCGGCACGTGGGTCATCTTGGCGGCGAGTACGATTTCTCCCATTTTAGGTTCCTCCCGAGGTGTCGCTGGTAGTCAGGCGCCCAGCCGCATTATTTTGTGCTGGCCGGTTGCGAAACCGATATGCTTCTGTTCCATGTAAAACTCAAAACTCCAGTCGCCGCCATCGCGGCCGATACCACTGGCCTTGACCCCCCCGAACGGTGTGGGCAAGTGGCGGACGTTTTCCGAGTTTACCCAGATCATCCCTGCTTCGAGCCTGTCGGTAAAGCGCAGGGCGCGGGTCAGGTCGTTGGTCCAGACATATCCTGTCAGACCATAGGGCGTGCCGTTGGCAATGTGCAGCGCTTCCTCTTCGCTGGAAAAGGGTATTGACGTCAGGACCGGGCCGAAGATCTCTTCTTGCGCAATACGCATGTTGTTGCTTGCATTGGTGAAGAGGGTAGGGCGGACGAAAAAACCCTCGTCGCCAACGGTGGTTCCGCCCGCAGCGATGGTCGCGCCGTCTGATCTGGCGATGTCAAAATAGGATGTGACCTTTTCGAAATGTTCTTCGGTCACCAGCGGGCCGATTTCGGTTGTCGGGTCGAGCGGATGGCCGACCTTGATTGTGTTGACGCGTTCGACCAGCCTGGTCTCGAATTCCTCCTTGATGGTGTCCTGCACCAACAGACGTGAAGATGACGTACAGCGCTCACCATTGATCGAGTAGATCATGAAGATCACCGCGTCCAGCGCGCGGTCAAGATCGGCGTCATCAAAGACGATGACCGGGTTCTTACCGCCAAGTTCCAGGTGCATCCGTTTGAGCGTATCCGCGCCCTGTTTGGTGATGATCGACCCGGTGCGGCTTTCGCCGACAAAGGCGATGGCCTTGATCAGAGGGTGCTCGGTCAATCGTTTCCCGGCCTCTTCGCCAAAGCCGTTGACGGTGTTCAGCACGCCGGGCGGCAAGCCGGCCTCCTCAGCGATCTCGACCAGCAGGCGGGCGGTCAGGGGACTGGCCTCTGCGGGCTTGTGAACCACAGTGCAACCTGCGGCCAGCGCCGGAGCAATTTTCCATGTCGACAGCATGAACGGCGTGTTCCACGGTGTGATGACACCGACCGGGCCAATCGGCACGCGTGTGGTGATGTTCATCAACGTGGACGATTTCAAGTGCTGGCCGTCGCGGGCCTGCACCACCTGATCGGCGAAATAGCGGAAATTCTCGGCCCCGCGCAACGCCGCCTTGGACATGAAGCGAAGGGTTTGACCGGTGTCCCAGCATTCGCAAAGGGCGATTTCCTCGGCCCGCGCTTCGATACACTCCGCGATGTTCAGCAGGATTTTCCGCCGCTCGGTCGCGGCCATGTCACGCCAGCTTTCGAACGCGCCTGCCGCAGCTACGGCCGCCGCATCTATGTCGGCGGCTGTCCCGTGGGCGACATCGCAAATCACAGACTTGTCGACTGGAGACACAGTCCGAAACACGCCACCCGACCCGTTTCGATCCTGACCTGCGATCCGGTTGCGAATACCGGTTTCGCGAAAGCGGGAAAGGTAGCTGTCGAGTTTCGCGAGGTTGTCGTCCAATACGGTCATTGCGAGTGCTCCAGATGGTCCCGGATGGTCCCGGTCTTTGCAGAAAGGTCCGGGTCTATGTCGCGTATCTCCAGCGACAGGGCGATCGAGTGGTGCGCCATGGCTGGTGCAAGAAACGCTTGGGCGGCCTCGAATATGCGATGTGTGGCGTCCTTCTTGACATCCAAAGTTCGGCCCGCACGAAGACGGACGGAAATGTCAATGAACCCGTGTTTCGGATCACCGTCCGCGATCGAACAGAAATCGCAGGCAAAGGCGCGCACCCTGATCCCGGCCAGGGGAAAAACACCCGTTTCAATCCCTGCCAGCCGAAGCGTGTTGCACAGGGCCGCCATATCGACGATCTGCTCCAGGTTTCTGGAATACTCGATGTTGAAATGCGGCATAGTATCCCCTCACTACTTCACTTGTTAACTAAAAATTGGCAGAATGTCAACCGTGTACAGCACCAAGCCGCCTGGGCTTGTTCAGAACAATAGGGCAGGCAGGACTGTGGCGATTTGCGGAACGAACCAGATGATTGCGACCGCCACGGCTTGTAGCAGGATGAAGGGCGCCACTCCGGCATAGATATGTGCGGTTGTCACCTCGGGTGGAGCTGCGCCCCGCAAGTAGAACAACGAAAAGCCGAAAGGCGGCGTCAGGAACGATGTTTGCAGATTGATTGCGATCAGAACTGACAGCCAGATCGGATCGTGCCCCATGACGATCAAGGTCGGCAATACAAGCGGCAGTACGATCACAGAGATTTCGACAAAATCCAGAAAGAAGCCGAGAATGAAGATAAACAACATGCAGAAAAGAAGTGCGCCATTCGCGCCCCCCGGAAGTTTCTGCAGAATAGCCGCCACGCGGTCTTCGCCGCCCAGCCCGATGAATACGAGTGAAAAAACCCCGGCCGCCAAGATTGTTGCGAAGATCATCGAGGTCATCGTCAAGGTCGACGTCAGCGCAGGCTGAATGATCTTATGTGCAGTAAGCGAGCGGACTGCCGACAGGATGGAAACACCGCCGACAACGGCAAGGGCAAGATAGACAATTCCGACACCAGCCTCGAATCCGGTAAGGTCACTGCGTTGAAACCGAACGGGAAAAAGGCCGGCGCCAAGTGCCAAAAGGGTCAGCGCGGTAACCCCAATAAACAACAGACGCTTGCGCTCGCCAGTTCTTTCCGCGGCCAGAAGCGCGGCGCCAATTCCGCCGACCGAAGCTGCCTCGGTCGGTGATGCGATGCCGCTGAGGATTGCGCCCAACACTGCAAGAATGAGAAGGAACGCGGGCAGGATCGCGCGAGATATTTCGTTCAGATCAGGCTTGCGACCATTTCCCGGCGATGGCGGTAAATCGTTCGGGCGAAGCATACCGCGCGCAAGGATATATAGAATGTACAGGGCGACCATTGTCAGACCGGGAAGCAGAGCCGAGGCAAAGACCTGACCGACAGAGATGGTTTCGATGGAAAACTTGCCAAGTTCATACTGGGCTTGCTGATAGGCGTTCGACACCACGTCAGACAGGATGATCAACAGTGTCGAGGGCGGGATGATCTGCCCCAGGGTTCCGGCGGAACAGACGATGCCTGACGCAACACGGGGATCATACCCGGCCCGCAGCATGGAGGGCAGGGCGATCATCCCCATTGCGACAACTGTCGCCCCCACGATTCCCGTCGAAGCGGCCAGCAGCATGCCGACCAACACCACCGAGATACCCAAACCGCCCCTGAGCTGCCCGAAGGATCGGCCCATCGTGTCCAGCATGTCTTCGGCGATCCGGCTTTTCTCAAGGATTGCTCCCATCAGAACAAAGAGCGGAATCGCGATCAGGACGTTGTTGGTCAAAAGACCATAGATACGCTGCGACATTGCGCCAAGCAGGGACAGGTCCATCACGCCGAGGACCCACCCCAACAGCGCAAACAGAATGGCGGTGCCTGCGATGCTGAACGCCACCGGAAAGCCAGACAGGATGACGGCGACCAACCCCGCGAACATGATCAGGTCCAGGTATTCAGCCATCGCGTGGCCTTTCCGCCAAAAGCCGCAGGACGCAGGCCACAGATTGAAGCAGGACGAGGACGCAGAAAAGCGGTATCAATGACTTCAGCAGAAACACTGCTTTGATCCCACCGACCGAGATCGGGCCTTCCAGAATCTTCCAGGAATTTCGGACCGCAGGCCAGGACCAGTAGAAGATCATGATCATCGCGGGCATAAGCAGGAAAACATGCCCCGCAAGGTCGATACGCCGACGGCCCGTCGGCCCGAGCTTGGCATAGAAAATGTCGACCCGAACGTGACCGTCCACCAAAAGCGTGTAACCCGCCCCCAACATGAACAGGGTTGAATGCAGATAAAGAACTGACTCTTGCGTTGCGATAGTGCTGAAACCGAAGGCATAGCGCGCGACGACAATGGCAAATTGAATCAGTAGCATTGCCAGTGCGAACCAGCGCACCGCCAGACCGGTTGCACGATTGATGCCGTCAAGCGTCTCGATGAGCCTTTTCATCACCACCTCAAAAAGAACCGATGCGCATGTTCACGCATCGGTTCAGGCTGATCGCCCGATGACTCAATAGCCCAGAACGCTTGCGCGGGCGTTCATTTGCCCGTTGTCGGCAAAGGTCATGTAGGCCCCGACAGAATCGCGGTAATCTACAAAGTTCTGAGTGATGCGGCGCACCAGTTCGTCGTCGTCATTGGCAAGGTCTTCCATGACCTCTGCCGCGGCAACACCCATGGCAACGACCACGTCGTCCGGAAGCTGCCTGACCTGCACCCCTTCGTTTGCGACCATGGCCGCAAGCGCCTGTGCGTGCTTGGTGGTGTATTCGGTCCAGACCGGATTATAGAGGCTTTCGCAGGCAAAACTGACGGCCTGCTTCAAATCGTCCGGCAGCCCAGAATAGACCTCGAGATTGACCGCACATTCCTCCGCTGAAGACGGCTCACCCACGCCCGGCCAGTAATAGTTCTTGGCAACCTGGAAGAAGCCGAGCGCGCTGTCCGTCCACGGGCCGATGAACTCTCCGGCGTCCAGCGCACCGGTCTGCAGCGCCTGAAACATGTCGCGCCCGCCCATGGCTTGCACCGCCATGCCGAGCTTGGAGCACATCTCGGACGCAAGACCGGTGGTGCGGAATTTGAGCCCCTTGAGATCATCGACGGAATTGATTTCGTCCCGGAACCAGCCCTGCCATTGCGGGCCGGAGTTGCCGCACAGAAATGGCTTTAATCCGAAACGTCCGTACATTTCGTCATACAGGGCCTGACCGCCACCGTGATAAAGCCAGCCGAATTGCTCGTCGGCCCTGAGGCCAAACGGCTGCGACCCGAACAACAGGATGCCCTTGGACTTGGACCCCCAATAGGCTGGAACCGCGTGGTAAAGCTCTGCCGTCCCCTCCGAGACCGCGTCGAACACACCGCGCCCCGGCACCAGCTCTCCGGCGGCGAACAGTTTCACTTCGATGCGTCCGCCGGACAGGTTGGTGATCCGATCCGCTAGCATCTGCGCAGCAACGCCCGGCCCCGGCAGGTTCTTGGGCCACGCGGTGACCATCTTCCATTGCCGGATATCCTGTGCAATCGCCGGGCTTGCCAATGCCGTGGCCGCAACGCCCGTTACACCCGCTTTCACAAAATCTCTGCGTTTCATTGTCTCCTCCCCGTTCAATACTTGTTATGCGTACCATATTCACTTTCAGGAATAGACATAATTCCGTCAACGATTAGTTGCGGGTCTGCCCGCACGTAGTGACATGGCTTGACTTGTTTGCTCTCCAAGCGCCTTGTTCGCGAAATGCAGAAGGAGGCGGGGCGAAGATGCAATTCGATCAGGAACTTGAAGACCGGCTTGTCCGTTATGCGGCCATTGACAGCCAAAGCGATGCGGAATCACCGAACTCTCCCAGTACAGACATTCAGTTGGATGTCTTGCGTTTGCTGCTGGCCGAACTTGCCGGAATGGGCGCTCAGGATGTCGAGTTGACGGACTATGGTGTTGTTCTGGGAACAATTCCGGCAACGACGTCCGGTCCGACCATCGGGTTTCTGGCCCATGTCGACACGGCGCCGCAGTTCAATGCCAGCGGGGTCAAACCAAGGGTGATCAAAGGCTACAATGGTGGCGATATCAGTTTTCCGGACAATCCCTCGCTTATTTTGTCCCCTGACGATTGTCCTGCTCTGGGTGAAAAGGTTGGGCATGACCTTGTCACCGCGTCGGGTACGACTTTGCTGGGGGCGGATGACAAGGCCGGCGTCGCAATCATCATGACCGCCGCGCGGCATCTTTTGAAGAACCCGCAGATACCCCATGGCCCCATTCGTATCGCATTTACTCCGGACGAGGAAATCGGGCGCGGGGTAGGCGAGCGGCTTCCGAAGGATCTGGCTGCCGAGTTTGCATATACTTTCGACGGCAGCAATGTCGGAGAAATCGAGTACGAAAGCTTTTCCGCCGATGCCGCAGAAATCACAGTTTCAGGCGTGTCGATCCATCCTGGCTGGGCCAAGGGAAAGCTGGTCAACGCAATACATCTGGCATCCAAGATCGTTTCGATGTTGCCACAATCGACAATGACGCCAGAGGTGACCGACGGTCGAGAAGGGTTCATCCATGCGACCGACATGACCGGCGGATCGTCGGAGATGAAAATCAAACTGATCCTGCGCGACTTCGAACTTGACGGCCTAGAGGCCAAGGGGCGACTTTTGCGACAGGTCTGCGAAGCGGTGCAAAGCTCGGAGCCACGCGCAAAAATCGAATGCAAGATCACGCCGCAATATCGCAATATGCGGTATTGGCTGGAAAAAGACATGACGCCGGTGGCCCTGGCCTGCGCCGCCAGTCGCAGGATAGGTGTCGAACCGGTCTCGATTCCAATTCGAGGCGGTACGGACGGTTCGCGTTTGACCGAACTTGGGGTACCGACGCCAAACTTGTTCACTGGAATGCAGAATATTCATGGCCCGCTGGAGTGGATATCGGTTCAGGACATGTCAGTCGCGACCAACCTATGCCTGACCCTGGTCGAGCTTGCCGCCACGGATTCGTGACGACGCACAGCCAGCCTCTCGGCCCTTGCTGCACCAGGTCAACGCGTTCAAACCTGAGCGCAATGATCGATACGATCTGCAGCTTGGTTCGCCAGTCTGCCACACAACCGAAACTGCCGTAAAATCCTGGTGAGCAGGTGGGTTCCAAACCCTGGTTCGAGCAAATTCCTATTTTTGCAAAAGCATATTTCGGGGCGAATCAATGAATGCTCTGAAAGTATTCAGAGGGAGAGATCCGGATATCGACAAGATCATTGTCGGACGCTGTAAGCAATGTGATTTTCGGCCCGACCAGTCCAGCGGGTCGACCCGATGCCAGGACCGAAACCGCTTGATTAAGAGCCATGACCCCCTGCAATTCGGGATCGTCGAAAGGAACTGCCAGAACGCTGCTATTCATCAAGCCGCGCAGAACGGTCTGGCTGATGTATGTCGAGATCAGTTGCGGTTGCATTGGTGCACGAGAATTTGCGAACAAACCAATCGCGGCTTCAGCCGCCGCTGCGCTGCCGATCAAGTAGTCGATGTCGGGGTAGAGCGCGAGCGCGGTTTCGACGAGCGCCAGTTGCTGGCGCAACCCCGTGTCCGCCCCAAAAAAATCGATGACGTCAAGGGAGTTTTCGGCAAGACCATCGCGCAACCCTTGATCCAATGGCCCGGTCCAGCCAGCTTCGGTGGGTCCAGAGATAATTACTGCGGTCTTGGGTGGTGACCCGGTGTTGTGCAGTTCCGCGAGATACTTCCCGACGGCATATCCCATATCCTGCCAGTCCACACCAATACGCCCGCTGAGCGCCGTAGCATGCAGTTCATTTACCAATCCGAATACGGGGATATCCTCGGCGGCTTGTGCGATAGCCGTCGTCAAGTCTGTATGATCGGAGGTAACCGCACTGACCAAGATTGCGTCGACATCTCAAGCGTGACAACACCCGTTAAGGGGTTTGGCGTTTCGCAGACACAATCGCGTTTCATCATATGTTAAATAGCGGCGCCTAGTTTCAACCCGATCCGAGTTGAGGCAGGCAATGGGGTTTTTTCGGTGCTGAATATCAAGGATTCAGAAGCCCAGGCCGGGAAAGGATTCGGAGCAATTCGAAAGGTTCTGGTGGTCGATGACAGCCGCCTGCAACGCCGCATTCTCGTTGGTTCTCTGAGAAAATGGGGTTTCGAGGTGATCGAGGCGGACAGTGGCGAAACCGCGATCGCGGTGTGCCGCCAGAACCCGCCCGATCTGGTGCTCAGCGACTGGGTGATGCCCGGCATGAGCGGGTTGGAGTTTTGTCAGGCGTTCCGGTCGTTGGAGCACGAGGAATACGCCTATTTCATCCTGTTGACCTCAAAGAGCGAAAAGAACGAAGTGGCGCAGGGGTTGGATGCAGGGGCGGATGACTTCCTGATCAAGCCGCTGTGCGCGGATGAGCTGCGCGCCCGTATCTCTGCAGGAGCCCGCATCCTGGGCATGCAGCGGGAATTGTCCGAAAAGAACCGCATCATTGAAAAGGCGCTGGGCGAGTTGCGGCTGGCGCATGATGCCATCGACAAAGATCTGATTCAGGCCCGAAAGATACAGGAGTCACTGGTGCCTGAGCTGACTCGCGAATTTGGCACGTCGCGCGTCAGCCTGTTGCTCAAACCTTGCGGTCATATTGGTGGGGATCTGGTGGGCGTGTTTTCTCCGGGGGTGAACCGGTTGGGGTTTTACAGCATCGACGTGTCCGGGCACGGGATCACTTCGGCGATGATGACGGCCCGGTTGGGCGGCTATCTGTCCAGTACTTATTTTGACCAGAACGTAGCGATGGAAAAGCGGTTTGACCGTTTCTATGCGTTGCTGCCGCCCGAGGAGGTGGCTGCAACCCTCAATTCCCGTCTGATCGCTGATACCGGGGTCGAGGAGTATTTCACCATGGCCTATGCTATCATTGATCTCAGGAATGGCCATCTGAAGATGGTCCAGGCGGGCCATCCGCATCCTCTGGTGCTGCGTCGCGACGGACAGGCAGAGTTTCTTGGCGAAGGCGGCGTTCCGATTGGGTTGCTGCCGAACGTGACCTATGAACGTGTGGAAACCTATCTGGAACCCGGTGACAGGCTGTTGTTGTACTCGGACGGCTTCACGGAATGCCGTCTGGAGAATGGCGGAATGTTGGAGCCGGAAGGGTTGCTGGATCTCGTGCGGCAATGCGGGTCGGATCTGAGCGGGCAGGAATTCTTGGACGATCTGTTCTGGAGGTTGACCCAGGTCATGTCGCCCGAGCACGGACTGGATGACGATGTTTCAGCCGCATTTTTTGAGTATAACGGCGTACCGCAACCATAGGAAACAGGCGTAGCCTCTCTTGCCCTTCGGGAAATCGACTCTGGGTATAATAAACCAGAATGCAGCAGAATACCCGCCGGTCAGAAACCCTGAGCGTGCCAGTCGGCGAAATGGCGGTCGCCAGCGTTGCCCAGACGGTAGGAGGCTTCGTCCGCCTCCATCCACAAAGGCTCGTGAAACGATTCGGTTGGCGGACCCATGCGGCGCACGGGGCGGGCGCGGTAGATCAGACAGATTTTTTCGGCCCACAGGTCGTATTCCGGCATGTAGGCGAAACGTCGAAAGGCGCCGACGCGTTTGGGCGTCGCGATCACCCAGCCGGTTTCCTCATAGACTTCGCGATGCAGGGCGGTGATTGGCGATTCTCCGGGATCGATACCGCCGCCCGGCAGTTGCAGGTCGGGGCCGGGTTCCATCTGACAGGTCAACAACAGTGCATTGCCACGCGGCAACAAGGCATAAACCCCGACGCGGCGGGTGTATGTCCTGCCCGGTTCGGGGGTTTCACCGAAACGCCTGATCATGTATGGCCCCTTTCAACCAAATCAGTTCGACTTATATGGTGGCGGTATGCCAACCTGCGGCGTTTAAGGAAACCCCATGTCTCTTGGAACGAAAATCGCGTGGGACGACACTGTCCTGCCCTTTCAGCTTGACCTGCCTGACATGCGTGGTCGGGTGGCCCGGCTGGACGGGGTGTTGGACGGCATTCTGAAGCAGCACGACTATCCCGTTCAGGTCGAAGCGCTGGTGGCCGAGATGGCCTTGCTGACCGCGTTGATCGGGCAGACCATCGCGCTGCGCTGGAAGTTGTCGTTGCAGGTGCAATCCAAGGGGCCAGTGCGGATGATCGCGACCGATTACTATGCGCCGAAAATCGAGGGAGAACCGGCGCAGATCCGGGCCTATGCCAGTTTCGACCGTGATCGGCTGAGCGAGGGCGCGCCTTTCGATCAGGTCGGCGAGGGGTATTTCGCGATTCTGATCGACCAGGGCAAAGGTACGCAGCCTTATCAGGGGATCACGCCATTGTCGGGTGATTCGCTGAGCGCCTGCGCCGAGGCCTACTTCGCCCAGTCTGAGCAGTTGCCGACGCGTTTCTCGCTGAGTTTCGGCAGATCGATGGAGCCCGGCGTGAACGAACATTGGCGTGCCGGCGGGATCATGTTGCAGCACATGCCCAAGGCGTCGCCCTTCGTGGCCTCTGGCGGCGGGTCGGGTGAGATTCTGAGTGCCGATGACCTTGTGGATGGCGAGGAGGGTGAAAACTGGAGCCGGGTCAACATCCTGCTCGATACCGTTGAAGATCTGGAGCTGATCGGCCCGTCGGTACAGCCGACCGAACTTTTGGTACGCCTGTTTCACGAGGAACAGCCGCGCGTCTATGACACGCAACCGGTCAAGTTCGGGTGTACCTGTTCCGAGGAACGCGTACGGCAAAGCCTGTCGATCTATTCGGCCAAGGATATCGCGAAGATGACCACGCCCGAAGGAACTGTGACTGCAGATTGCCAGTTTTGCGGTGCGCATTATGTGCTTGATCCTGCAACGGTCGGCTTCGAAGCGGACCCGGATACCGGTGCGTGACGCGGTCGACCTGCTGTTGGCGGCGCTTAGCCGTCCGGGCCCCGGGTCAAGCGATTTCGATTTGAACCCGGACACGGTTCTGCCTGAGGGGCGCAAGTTGCGCCCTGCGGGAGTTCTGGTGCCTGTGTCTCTTATCGGCGACGGCCCGCGCGTAATCCTGACGAAACGGTCTTCGGCCCTGAAGCATCACCCCGGCCAGATCGCCTTTCCCGGTGGCAAGCAGGATGAAGGTGATGTTGACGTCACCGCCACCGCCTTGCGAGAAGCGCAGGAAGAAATCGGGTTGCCGCTCGATTTGCCGCGTATTCTGGGGCAACTGCCCGCGCACGAAACGGTAACGTCGTTCACCGTCACTCCGGTTGTTGCGGTTTTGGAGCGCGGGTTCGACCCGATTCCGGAGCCTGGTGAGGTTGAAGAGGTGTTTTCAGTGCCGCTGAGCCATGTGTTGAATCCGCAGAACTACATTGTAGAATCGCGGCGTTGGCGGGGCCAGCGGCGGCACTATTTCACCGTTCCGTTCGGCCCCTACTACATCTGGGGTGCAACCGCACGGATGTTGCGGGGGCTGGCGGCACGGGTGAATGAATGACGCGGATTACTGACGCGTGGGTGCATGATCCGGCAACGCAAAAGGTATGTGCGGCGCTGACTGGCGGTGGTGCACAGGCCCTGTTTGTCGGGGGATGCGTGCGCAACGCTCTGCTGGGCGCGCCGGTTGCCGATATCGACATCGCCACCGACGCAAGGCCTGAACGCGTTGTCGCCCTGGCAGAGGCTGCGGGGATCAAGGCGGTTCCCACCGGTATCGACCACGGCACCGTGACCCTGGTAAGCAACGGCATCCCACATGAGGTCACCACCTTTCGCCGTGACGTGGAAACTGATGGCCGCCGGGCTGTAGTGGCCTATTCCGATACGGTCGAAGAGGACGCTGCACGCCGCGATTTCACCATGAACGCGCTTTATGCGCGGCCCGATGGAACCATTATCGACCCGCTTGGAGGATTGTGCGACCTGCAGGCGCGACGGGTAAGATTTATTGGCAAAGCCGAGGATCGTATTCGCGAGGACTATTTGCGCTCTCTGCGCTATTTCCGGTTTCATGCCTGGTATGGCGACGAGGAGGGGGGCTTCGACCCCGAGGCAATGTCGGCCATCGGAAGCGCTCTGGATGGTTTGGAGAAGCTGTCGCGTGAGCGGGTTGGAGCGGAATTGATGAAACTTCTGGCTGCGCCCGATCCGGCGCCTTCGGTTGCCGCAATGCGGATCACTGGCGTTTTGGGCCGCGTGCTGCCTGGCGCGGATGATCGCGCGCTTGCGCCCCTCGTGGCGATCGAAGCTCAGGCCGGGATTTCTCCAGATCCGGTAAGGCGTCTTGCGGGGCTGGGGCAACAGGCGATGGTGTCGACACTGCGATTGAGCAAGGCGCAGATGCAGCGCCTGACCCGTATGCATGATGCGGCGACAAATGCAGCTTCACCGGCCGAACTTGGGTACAGATACGGGTGGCAGGGCGGCATGAATGCCCTACTGCTGAGATGCGCGTTCCTGGAACGGCCATGGACACCCGATCTGGATGAGGCGCTGAAAACCGGAATGAATGCGCAGTTTCCGATCAGGGCGCGGGATCTGATACCTGACTACCAAGGCCCCGCGCTGGGCGCGAAACTGGCCGAGTTAGAGACGGTTTGGATCGACTCAGGTTTTACGCTGGGGCGAGATGAGTTACTGTCCCGGACGCGATAGTTCCTAAGGGGGTGACAGGCTGGTATCTTTCCGGCTAGGGTGCGCCTGTCACATGGATGGAGGAATGCGAATGTACTTCGGGATCTGGTTCACCTGAATCTGGAACGACCGACCCCGTGAGGGTGGTGTTCCGACACTGCCTTGTTTCGCATTTCTGATCTGACGGCTCAATTGGAGCACCGCCCATGTTTCGATATTTCGAAGATCTCGTTGACCCATTTGTTCCCTATGCCGAGAGGGACGTGCCGCCGACGCAGCTATGGCCTTTCCTTCGCGACTATTCGCAACCGTTCCGCCGGGTGTTTGTTTTGGCGGCGCTGATGTCGGTGATCGTGGCCGCGGTCGAGGTTGTGCTGATCTTTTACATGGGGCGGGTTGTAGACCTGATGGGCGGTACGCCCACCGAGGTCTGGGATGCGCACGGGACCGAGTTGTTGCTCGTCGGTGCGTTCATCTTGCTGTTTCGTCCCTTACTGCATGTGGTTGATGTGCTGCTGCTAAACAATGCGATCCTGCCGAACTACGGCACGCTGATCCGTTGGAGGGCGCACAAACACGTCTTGCGGCAGTCGGTTGGCTGGTTCGAAAACGATTTTGCAGGACGCATTGCCAACAGGATCATGCAAACGCCGCCTGCTGCAGGAGAGGTGGTCTTTCAGGTTTTCGATGCGATCTCGTTTTCACTGGCCTATGTAATCGGAGCGGCAATTCTGCTCATGGCGGCTGATGTGCGGCTGATGGTTCCATTGCTGATTTGGTTTGTTCTGTACGGGTTTCTGGTGCGCTGGACGATCCGGCGTGTTGGTCCTGCGTCCAAATTGGCATCGGATGCACGTTCAACTGTGACCGGGCGGGTGGTAGACAGCTATACCAACATCCATTCAGTCAAGATGTTCGCGCATGACGATCATGAACTGGATTATGCGCGGGAGGCGATCGAGGAAACGCGGCGCACATTCCAGGTCGAGATGCGGATTTTCACCGTGATGGATACAGTTCTGGTGACGCTCAACGGCCTGCTGATTGTGGGCGTTGTCGGCTGGGCCATTGCGCTGTGGATGCAGGGGCAGGCCTCGGTCGGGGTGGTTGCGGCGGCGGCGGCGCTGACGTTGCGCCTGAACGCCATGACCGGTTGGGTCATGTGGGCAATGACAAGTTTTTTCCGCCAGCTTGGCGTTGTGGCCGAAGGGATGGAGACGATTGCGCAACCTATTGCGCTGGTCGATGCACGGGATGCCAGACCGTTGCAGCTAAGCGACGGGCGGATCGAATTGCGGAACCTATCGCATCATTACGGACGCGAGGCCGGTGGGCTTGACCGTCTGAACCTGACCATCGAGCCGGGTGAAAAGATCGGTTTGATCGGGCGGTCCGGGGCGGGAAAGTCAACGCTGGTCAAGCTGCTTTTGCGGTTCTACGACTCTGATCGGGGGGCAATTCTGATCGACGGCCAGGACATCGCGAAAGTGACGCAGGACAGTCTGCGTCGCCATATCGGGATGGTCCAACAGGACAGCGCGTTGTTGCACCGGTCGGTGCGTGACAACATTCTTTATGGCAAACCAAACGCCTCGGAGGCCGAGGTTATCGCCGCGGCAAAGCAGGCCGAGGCGCATGAATTCATCCTTGATCTCGAAGACCCGCAGGGTCGCAAGGGCTATGACGCGCATGTGGGGGAGCGGGGCGTCAAGCTGAGCGGAGGGCAGCGGCAGCGGGTGACGCTGGCGCGGGTGATCCTGAAAGATGCGCCGATCCTTCTCTTGGATGAGGCGACGTCGGCCTTAGATTCAGAGGTTGAGGCAGCGATTCAGGATACGCTTTACGGCATGATGCGGGGCAAGACAGTTATTGCGATTGCACACCGGTTGAGCACCATTGCGCAGATGGACCGCATTCTGGTGCTGGACCGGGGTCGTATCGTCGAGCAGGGGGCGCATAGTGACTTGCTGGCGCAGGGGGGGCTTTATGCTCAGTTCTGGGCGCGACAGTCTGGCGGCTTCCTGAATCCCGAGGCTCCAGAATGAGAATTGCCGACCTGATCGAACCGTTTCAACAAACGGAAACGCCCCCACCACAAACGCTGGGGGCGTTCATCCGATGGTGTCTGGCGGGCGCTTGGCCCGCGCTGTTTCTGGCGGCCTTCTTTTCGGCTGCAGGTGGCGCGATGGAGGCGGCCACGGCCTGGATACTGGGCCGGGTTGTCGACACGGCGGTCAACAGCGGGCCCGAAGCCATCTTCAGTGTAAGCAACGTTGCACCCATTCTCGGGGCGGCGGCGTTTTTCATGTTGCTCCGGCCAGCTGTGGCTGGACTATCGTCGGTGCTGAACAACTATGTCGTCATGCCCAACATTCAGCCACTCGTTTTGTCCAAGCTTAACCGGTGGACGCTTGGGCAATCGGTGACTTATTTCGACGATGATTTTGCGGGCCGAATTGCGCAGAAACAGATGCAGACCTCCAGCGCTCTGACATCCGTTGTATCAGACGCGATCAGTGCCGTGGTGTTTGCGCTGGCCTCCTTGGTTGGATCATTAGCCTTATTAGGGTCTATTCATCCGTTGGTAATGTTGCCGTTCGTTTTGTGGCTGACTGTCTATTTCGGGTTGGTTCGCTGGTATTTGCCGCGCATCCGAAAACGGTCGGGTGCGCGCGCGGGTGCGCGCGCGATGGTGTCGGGGCAGGTGGTGGATACGATCACCAACATCAAAACGGTCAAACTGTTCGCCCATGCTGAAAACGAGGATCAGGCTGCGCGAAAATCGATGGTCGAACTGCGGGAACGATCGCTCGATTTCGGGCGGCTATCGGCGAGTTTCCGGTTCATCCTGATGACGCTGGCAGGAATTCTGCCGGTGTTGCTTTTGGGATCGACGCTTTTGCTGTGGCAAGCGGGCACGGCAAGCGCGGGTGACATTGCGGCGGCGGGAGCCGTGTCGATCCGTATCGCCCAGATGACCGGGTGGGTCAGTTTCACGCTCATGGGCATGTATGCGCACGTGGGTGAAATCGAAAACGGCATGAAAACCCTGACGGCCAGCAGGCGCATACTGGACGAAGCGAACGCAACCGAGTTGGGCGTAACCGGCGGACGGATCAAATTTGACCATGTGACCTTTGCCTATGGGCGCGAAGAGGGTGGTGTACAGGATCTTACGCTGACGATCGCACCGGGTGAAAAACTGGGTATCGTTGGTGCGTCCGGAGCCGGAAAATCCACGCTGGTTTCGCTTTTGTTGCGGCTCTATGACAGGGAAACCGGCGATATCAGCATCGACGGGCAAGATGTATCCGCGGTCACGCAGGACAGCTTGCGGCGCCAGATCGGCATGGTCACGCAGGAAACTGCGATGTTCAATCGCTCGGCTCGGGACAACATTTTATACGGGCGTCCCGAGGCAAGCGAAGACGAGTTGATCGCAGCGGCGCGAAAGGCCGAAGCTCATGAATTCATCCTGAATCTGCAGGATGCGCAGGGCCGCATAGGTTATGACGCGCATCTGGGCGAGCGCGGTGTAAAGCTGAGCGGCGGGCAGCGACAACGGATCGCTTTGGCGCGCGCCATTCTCAAGGACGCGCCAATTCTGGTGCTGGACGAAGCCACCAGCGCGCTTGATTCCGAAGTCGAGGCCTCGATTCAGGCCGCGCTTCACCGGGTGATGGAAGGAAAGACGGTGCTGGCCATTGCGCACCGTCTGTCGACGCTTAGCGAAATGGATCGGATCATCGTACTGGATCACGGACGGATTGTGGAAACGGGTACGCATGAGGTACTGCTGACTAAAGGCGGCCTTTACGCCCGTTTCTGGCATCGTCAGTCGGGCGGTTTTATTCGAACCGAAGCCGCAGAATAAGGCTTTTGCCTGCGCCCTCGTCCCGCTATCAGGCCATGCATGAGACAGGAATACACCATTCAGCGGCTTGGGCATCAGGGCGACGGAATTGCCGCAGGCCCTGTTTATGCCGCGCGTACCTTACCCGGTGAGGTGGTTAGCGGCGTTCTGACCGGGGCGCACCTGACGGATATCCGGATTGAGACACCTTCGGATTACCGTATCAAACCGCTGTGCAGCCACTACAAGTCCTGTGGTGGGTGTCAGTTGCAACATGCCTCGGATGAATTTGTGGTCGAGTGGAAGGTTGGCGTGGTCCGCACTGCGCTAGCGGCGCAGGGCCTAGAAGTATCGATGCGGCCGATCCATACGTCGCCTGAGCGATCGCGCCGCCGGGCCGTCATTGCTGTGCGCCGGACCAAGAAAGGAACTCTGGCCGGGTTTCATGGCCAGGCCTCGGACGTGATCACCGGGATACCGGACTGCCACCTTCTGGACCCCACGCTGATAACAGCAATACCTGTTGCCGAGGCGCTTGCGGTGTTGGGCGGTAGTCGCAAGGGTGTGCTGGCCGTGACTCTGACATTGTCAGAAGCAGGATTGGACGTGGCAGTCAGGGGCGGCAAGCCGCTGGACGGCCCGTTGGAACTGGCACTTGCGCAGGCGACCGAACAACACGGCTTGGCTCGGCTGACGTGGGATGACGAAATCATTGCCACGCGCGTGTCGCCCGTACAGAGTTTCGGGTCGGCTGCGGTCGTGCCGCCGCCCGGTGCGTTCCTGCAGGCGACAAAGGACGGTCAGGACGTTTTGTTGCAGGCGGTGCAGGACATCTTGGCGGATGCCGGAAAGGTTGCCGATCTGTTTGCGGGATGCGGGACCTTTTCCTTGCCTTTGGCGCAGAAGGCCGAAGTGCACGCGGTCGAGGGCGATGCCGCTATGATCCGGGCGCTGGATCAGGGTTGGCGTAAGACGCTAGGTTTGAAAAGAGTCTCTACCGAAGCACGTGACCTGTTCCGTCGGCCCCTGATGCCTGATGAACTGGCAAAGTTCGACGCCATCGTTCTGGACCCTCCTCGTGCGGGAGCCGAGGCGCAAGTGGCGGAAATCGCTAGGGCAAAGACACCGGTCGTGGCCTACGTTTCGTGCAACCCGGTGACCTTTGCACGCGATGCAAAAACATTGAAAAGCGCTGGGTATGTATTGGAATGGGTGCAGGTTGTAGACCAATTCAGATGGTCGGCGCATGTGGAACTTGCGGCGTCCTTCAAACTGAAAGAGGCAGGAACATGAGCAGTCTGGAAAGTGACACCATCGGGTTTCGTCAGCGTTTGGACGCATTCACAAGCGCGCCCGGATTCGGGCGGTTCATCACCGCTGTGATCATTTTCAATGCCATCCTTTTGGGGATGGAAACCGCGCCTAGCCTGATGGAGCGGTTCGGCCCGTTAATCGAAACGCTGGATGCGCTGTGCCTTGGGGTTTTCATCTTCGAAATCGCAATGAAGCTTGCAGCACGCGGGCGACGGTTTTTTCTGAATGGGTGGAACCTTTTCGATTTCACCATCGTCAGCATCGCCCTGATACCAGGAGCGCAGGGTTTGTCGGTGTTACGATCCTTGCGGATTTTGCGGGTTCTTCGGGTCATATCCGTAGCGCCAAGCCTGCGCCGCGTTGTCGAAGGATTCATCAAGGCGCTTCCCGGCATGGCCAGTGTGTTCTTATTGATGGCGATTATCTTTTATATCGGTGCAGTGATAGCAACCAAGCTGTTCGCCAATTCCTTTCCGGACTGGTTCGGTGATCTGGGTCTGTCGGCCTATACGCTTTTCCAGATCATGACGCTGGAAAGCTGGTCGATGGGAATCGTTCGCCCGGTGATGGAGGTTTATCCGTATGCCTGGGTGTTCTTTGTGCCATTCATCATGGTGACGACTTTCGCGGTGGTGAACCTGCTGGTCGGCCTGATCGTAAATTCAATGCAGGATGCCCATCACGCCGAGGATGAAGAGAGAACCGACGCCTACCGTGACGAGGTGCTGGAACGGCTGGAGGCGATAGAACAGCTGATCACAAGCCAAAACCCGACAAAAAAGTGATTTTGGATTTTGGCTTTTGTGGCATAATGGATGACAAAACAAAAAAGAGCAGGCAGTGAAACAATGGACCGTCGAGCATTTGGATTGGGCGCATTGGCAACGTTGGGTGTTTCAGCGTGTGGCGCGTCTCCATCGAAATTTCGCACCTATCATGGGCCTGAGGTAACATCTCTGGTCGTCAATAAAAGTGCGAGAAAACTCTATCTGTTGCACAACGAGCAGATCCTGAAGGAATACAAGGTCGGTCTTGGTTTCGCCCCGGATGGGCACAAGGCCATCAAGGGCGATGGCAAGACGCCCGAGGGAACCTATCTGATCGACCGGCGCAACCCCCGCAGCAGGTACCACCTGTCGATTGGAATTTCCTATCCGAACTCGCAGGACGTAGCGCTGGCCAAGGCGGCGGGAGTTGATCCGGGCGGTGACATTTTCATTCATGGCGAGCCGCAAACGAAAAGCGACCGTCAGCGCGCTCGCAAGACGGATGATTGGACTGCCGGATGCATCGCCGTAACCAACGAAGAGATCGAAGAGATCTATGCCATGGTCAACGAGGGTACAATTATCACCTTGCGGCCCTGAGGCGGTGCTCAGACCGGCCTGAAAGGTTCGAATCCGAAAAGCAGAAAGTCGCGCTGGTACAGGTCTTGTGCCAGCGCCTCTAGGTCGGCGTCGTAAATGTCTGACAAACCGTAGGGTGTGTCAGTGGTGCCCTGAGGAATGGGAGGTGGGTTCGGGTGTCCGAGATGTCGGGCAAGCGCGGGCAGGGCTTTGGAAGCTTCAGTTTCCCGGATCACGTGATCGGGTGGGGCAAAGCCGGAGAGAGCGGTCAGCACGCTGGATTGTGGGCTCCAGCTTCCGTCCAAACGGATCCCTGTCTGACCGGCCAAGTTCAGTTGCAAAAACCGAAGAAACGCTTCAAATGCTTCTCGGTGTCGCGTGACGGTATACCCCTTTCCTGGGCCGTCTGCAGGAATTGGTAGCTGAAACCTTCGGCGCAGCGTGTTGCGGATTTGGCTGTAGCTACCCGGACCGTTGGGCAGAATGTGGCGGCAAAATGCAGTGTGCGCGCGCGCCAGAGGGTGACGCAGGATCGTAAATCGTCGGTGACCGGGGTGTTCACGCATCCACTGTCGCGCGTTTTTCTGCGTCATTCCGTGTTGAAGATCCGGAACCGTGACACCATCCAGATCGGCCAGCCATTTTGCCACATCATCTTCCAGGCCGCACTTGACGGGCTGGAACATCAAAGGCGTATGCAACCCGGCGACGTAGCTTGGAACTGCCGGGCCGCGACGCGGCTCGAAGCTCGGCGTCCAGGACAGGTTGAAGATGTCGAGGTCGGCGACAGCTTTTGACATGACTTCGGGATTGGCAACCTTGTCGGATACTTGCCCCGGATTTTGCCGTTTGAGACCGTCATCTAATTTGTCGATCCGGGAATCAAGGCCCAGCCAATGCACCAACCCATTGATGACCTCGACATCCTGCAGATCTTCGTAGTCAAGATAAAACGCGGATTGGCCGCTGCGTTGCATGCTGTTCAGCAGAAAAACCTGAAAGGCCTGCAAGTCATGAACACGCCGCGTGAACTCATCGGTGTCGAAATTCGCTTTGGCATCCTTGCGGCGTTTGGCATTGGTCAGCTTCCACTGGCCGGTCTCGCGTGCGATTTTCCAGGAAACGTAGCTGTCCAACGGATTGCGGGTCAGGATGATCTTGGCGCAATGTAGGTCGGGCAGAGTCAAGTCCAGTACCCTTGAATCGTGGTCGTGAAAAAACCGGAACCCATTCAACTTGCCGGGCGCTTTTTTTACCGCTTCGATCAGTGACAAGGGGTTTTCGTCGCGCATTTCCTGCGTGATCCCAAGAATATTTTCGCGGTTCGGATAGCCGATGAAATGCGGATTGAACGCTTCGCCATGGCAGTGCAGCCCATCCACCGTGTTCAGATTGGATTCGAGAAAATTGGAGCCGGTCCGCATTTCAGCGAATACGACAAAGTAATCGAATTTGGCGTTCATACCGGACTACTGTACCAGATAGGGTTTTTTGGCGGGCATGGATGAGGGTGTCGGATGATGATCGACCGGGAAATCGCCCATCAGATAAGGATGCATCCCTTGGTTCTTGAGGTTTTGCAGGAACCGCCCAAACCCGGTGAGATCGGTCATGGTTGGCGCTTGAGACAAATGTCGGCGGTTGGAATGACCAATTTCGTCAACAAGCATTTGCAGAGGTTCCATCGGCGATTCCACGAATTCTGCCATTGTCCAAATGCGAACACGTGCCTTGACGTTATTTTCCCGCAGAAGATCCAACTGCTTGCTTTCGATCTGCTGTAATCTGGCCGCCTCTTTGCGCAAATCGGCGAAATCCCGATTTGATTTGAACAAGGGCACCGCCCATGCACCGGATATGATCGAAACCTGGGCGTTCTTGTCACGTGCGATGAAGGGGTTGATCTTCTGGTTGTCGGCTGGGCCGAATTGAAAACACTGGTATTCCCCTCGGGTGTTCCAGATCAGGTTTGTTAGGAATGCGGTGGGATTATAGTCGCGCTGGGCGGCACTGTTAGTTAATGCGCCGTTAATGATAGTTTCGCGGTCCGCGAATTCCGCGTGGTCAGGATCATAAAGATGACCATGTACTCGGGCGCCGGTCACTTTGGCGAGCCAGTTTTCGAAATCTTCGAACACATCCGAAAACCCCTGAAACACTGAATATGGACCAGCCGTCATCCCGTTTTCGCGCCCAGGATGTGGAAAGCGGCTTTGCATGTAAAGCCCGCTGCGCCCGCGCGTCCGGCGCTCGACCGCTTTGACAAAAACCCGGTCGATCTTACCAGGGTTGGGTTCTGCGGGCTTCATGGCATTTGTCTGATCGGTCAGAAATGCCTGATACAGCCGATTGGCGTGCGGCCAGATTTTGCGGGCGACAAAGCAGTCCGACCGGCGTAGCAGTTGCAGGTGATCGTCATAGAAGACGTGCGGCTTGCCTTGGTAATCGAACTTGGACAACGTCAGCGACCTACTTTCGATATTGGATGAATACACCCGGGCCAGAGTTTGGAAATAGCTTTCATCCGGAATCCAGACCTTGCGAAAATACCGGTCGTGGATCTTGCGGCCTGGATCTTGAAGGATGGCGGACAAGGTTTGACGTGTCAGACACCACCACTGGCTGCCCATGTGTGGTGTCAGACCATCCGGAATGTTGCGCCGGATTTTCAGGCGGCGCTGCAGATTAACGTAGCTGTCGAATAGTCGGCGCTGTTTTTTCCAAGAAAACGGAAATCGCAGAGTGAACCGCTCGGATTCCAACCCGCCAACAGTCCAGGGTACATCGGCGGTGGTTGCACTTTCGATGAAATCGGTTCTGGGGCGGGTCGCCAAATAGTCGATCAGTTCGGAGACCGGTCGTAATGGTAGGCAGGCGCCCGACGCCAGGTAGATATGGCTCACGTCCAGATTTTGCGACAGCATCAGTTCCGCAGCTGATTGCGAGGCCGCGACGATGCCCCATCCGCCCCATTCGCAAAGATGGCGTTTGGAAAAGGAGATCAGAGGGTCATTGGCGCAGGACGTTGCAAACCGACTATAAAACTCGGATGGGACTTTCTTGTCGACATGAATGACAACAGGACAACCGGAAGCCGTCCAGTGCCGCGCGACCTGCTCGGCGCGGTCGAGATCGGTGTGAACCAGCATGATGACACCCAGTGAACTCATGCCCAGTTTCCTTTGGACATGAGGCCCAAAATCTCAAGCTGACGCCAGTTGATATATTTCTCGGACCATTGACACCAGAAATCTGTCTGGCCTAGCGGGTCTGTGGCATAGCGCTTGTATTCGCTGGATTCGGCATAGTGTTGTCCGCGTTGCAACTCCTCCTGCGCCTTGGCGCCGAATGTATCGATCAATTTGGCGTGCAGCAGCGCGCCACTTGGCTTTTCTCCGCCCCAGTCATCATAAACCTGATTCAGGCCGCGGGGCATAAGGGAATGAGTGGAACTGACGTAGGTGTTCCGTCTTGACCACTTGACCAGCGGTATCTTGTTCAGTGCGGGCGCTTTTCTTGGAGTGTCCGCAAAAAACGTCCGGGCGCGGGGACCTCCCTGGATCCACAGATTTCCATACTGGGGGTTTTTGGAGATTGTATAGTTACCGGGGTCGAACCAGTTGGCAATTTCCAGCGGGTTCTGCCCTTCGGTATACGGCGTCTGGTTGATGGGACCTTTGGGATAGACGTCAATCAGCATGGCGCTGAAGCTGCGGATCGCGCTGTTGTCCAGCCAATCAGTCAGGGCGCGGATGGGGCGCGAATCGCAGAAGGGGTAGACAAAAAACTCATCCGGGTCGACCGTCAAAGCCCAGTGTTCGCGGGCATAAGTGCGAAGCAGATAGTTTATCCAATCCACGCCAAACGTGGCGCTCTTGTAGCTGCTGGACGTGTGCCAGAGTGACACGTCCGGTTGTTCGGAAAGGAACTTGGCAGTGCCGTCATCACTGTCATTATCGACGAACAGGAAATGATCGATCCCAAGGCTGCGGTAGTATTTCAGGAAATATGGGAGCCGGATTTTTTCGTTCCGGACCACACTGGCCAACAGCACCGCACCGGGGCGAATGTTGGATGTGTTGTTTCGGATGGGCGCCAATTCTCGGGACTTGCGAAGGCAGCGCAAAACCCGGCGCTTGCGCCGCAACCTCATGCGATAAGAGTCCAATAAACTCACGCGTCCATCCAACTATTACATACGCGAGCATGTTCAGGCGAAAGTCCGGGATTTGAGCGATCCGGACATTTGCAGTGTTATGTCACCTTTTCCTTCATGCGATCAATGAATTTAGAAAAGGTTATGCCTGGGCTGACATTTCAGCCACGCGTCGTTCTCTTTATGGTTGTAGGTCGATTCATTTTACCATCCACCTGAGGACATCAAACCCAATTCTTCCAATTGCTGCCAGTCTCGCAAGCGAGTTGAAGAATGGGTCCATAAACTCGGGTCCTGAGCGATCCCATCGTAATAGTGATCGAAAAGGTCGGGGTTGTGAAAATGTTGACCACGCAACTTTTCGACGGTCGATTTCCAGACAATTTCCGGAAGGAATTTCGTGTGCAGCAAAACACCCGAGGGCGATTTTCCTTCGGGGCCGTCATAGGTAAAGTTCAACCTGCGGGGCAGGGCCGAGTGGCAAGAATTGACATAGGCATACCGCCGGGACCACTTTACCAAAGGTATCTTGTTCAGGGTCGGAGACCGACGCGGATTGTCGCTAAAAAAGGCGCGCTCTCGCATTCCTCCCTGAACCCAAAGATTGCCCAGCGGCTGTTGGCGTTGACTGCGATAGGGGCTGGCGTCGAACCAGCAAAGCTCTTTCATGGGGTCCGCGCCAGACATATAGTTTGGTTGGCTCAGACTGCCTTTGGGATAAAGGTCCAGCAGGTGCGCGCCAAAAACATGTTGGCCCGAGGTTTCCAACCAACTGGTTAGATCGTGCAGCGACCGGGACTGGTGATGGGCATAAATCAACAACTCGTCCGCATCGATCATCAGCATCCAGTGATTGTGCCCGTACCGCATCTGCAGCCAGGTCATCCAATCCAGCCCAAAGCGCGCGGCGCGATAACTGGCGTAGGTTTGCCATAGAGATACGTCGGGTTGTTCGAGAAGCCATTCGTCGCTGCCATCGTCACTGCCATTATCGATCATCAGAAAGTGGTCGACGCCAATCCGGCGATAGTGCTCGAAGAACCAGGGCAGGCGCGCAACTTCGTTGCGCAGTGTCGTGACCGCTAGAATGTCGCCAAGTCTGATTTGCGTTGTGCGGTTCGAAAGTGTCTTGAGTTGGTGCCGGCTGCGAAACGAGCGCCACAGCAAGCGTCGTCGTTTCCAGAGCAGCTTATAAGCGCGGAGCCACCCTGGATGTTCTGGGCTATCAGCGGCAGACATCGTAGGGTTACCGTTTGTAGTGGCCATTCTGATGCCAGCGCCAGGCATCGGCGATCATAGTCTCTAACATTGACCTTTTCGGTGTCCAGCCAAGTTCGACCTCGGCCCTAGTCGAGCCGGAAACCAGCTTGGTGCAATCTCCCGCGCGGCGTGGGCCAATGTTGAAGGGCACTTCGCGGTTGGTGACAGATTTCGAATGCTTGATCACTTCCATGACCGAGAACCCCGATCCGGTTCCCAAGTTGAATACCCGGCTGCCTTTTCCCTGTTGCAACCATTTCAGCCCCAGAACATGAGCATCCACCAGATCGCAGACATGCACAAAGTCGCGGATGCAGGTGCCGTCGGGTGTGTCGTAATCGGTGCCGAACACGGTTAGCGCGTCACATTTGCCGTCGATTGCATCCAGCATCAATGGCACCAGATGGGTTTCGGGACGGTGGAACTCGCCCACCTCGCAGTCGGGGTCGGCACCTGCCACGTTGAAATATCGAAATATGACGTGCTTCAACCCATGCGCGGCTTCGAAATCGCGCAGGATGTCTTCAATCGCGCGTTTCGAGGCGCCATAGGCGTTCAGCGGCAATTGCGGTGTGGCCTCATCCAGCACAACGTTGTCATGCTCGCCATAAGTGGCGCAGGTCGAAGAGAAGACGAAGTTCAGGCAACCAGCCGCCACGGCCGCCTCGATCAGTGACAGTGACCCGTTGACGTTGTTGGTCCAGTATTTTCCCGGTTTCGACATTGCCTCGCCCACCTGGCTTAGGGCGGCGAAATGCATGACTGCGGCGGGTTGGTATTGGGCGAATACCTCGTCAAGCTGAGCACGATCCAGCAGGTCGCCCTGCACGAATGGCCCAAACTTGACCGCATCCTGCCAACCGGTGATCAGGTTGTCATAGGTGACGGGCGTATACCCGGCCTGCCTTAGCGCCTTGCAAGCATGAGAGCCAATATAGCCAGCGCCACCGGTCACGAGGATGTTGGTCATGATAAGCTGCTCTTTTCTCCTGGTTTAGCCGGTTTCCTGTTTACTCCAGCCCCATGGCCGTCATCATTTCTTCGATCTTGGGCACGTCCTGTGGGTTGTTGAGTTCCCAGAACTGCCGGCCTTTGGCTTCGACTTCGACGCAAAGAACCTTGCGGCCATTTTCCATGAAACGAAGCTGTTCGAGCCCTTCGAGCTGTTCAAGCGGGCCAGTGGGCCAGGTGGGGTAGGCGCGCAGCGCGTCGGGGCGATAGGCATAGACGCCAACGTGGTGAAAAACTGGTGTATCTTCGGCGTCATGGTAGATCTCGGAGGTGTGCGGGATCACCTCTTTGGAGAAGTACATGGCGCTGTGGTCGGCAGCGAAGACGGCAGTCGTTCCGCCGACACGTCCGTTCCTTCGGTCATTCAGCAGACTGTTCAGCGCAGCTGCGTCACACCGCAAAACCGGAGTGGCGACACCCGCATCGGGTGACGCCCGCAAACCGGCGACAAGATCTTCGACGAACCAATGAGGGGTCAGAGGGGCATCGCCTTGCAGGTTGACAACGATGTCAAACCCGCCACCCAGACTGTCATGGGCCTCGGCACAGCGTTCGGTTCCGTTGCCGCAAGTTTCCGAGGTCATCACCACCTCAGCCCCGAACCCTTCCGCCACTTCGCGGATGCGGTCGTCATCGGTTGCTACAACCACACGGTCCACGCCCGACACGGCGGTTGCCGCCCGCCAGGATCGTTCAATCAGGGTCATCGAACTCCCTGTTGCCCCGGTCAGTGGCACCAGCGGCTTGCCGGGATAGCGGGTCGAAGCATAGCGGGCGGGTATGGCGATCAGAACGGACATCAGGCCTCCTTCAGCTCAACACCCGGAGCGTAGGCGATAAAGAACGGGTTGGCATAGCCTTCTTTGCCGTAGGTCAGCGGCGAATGATCGTCAAAACGAACCACCTTACCCCCCGCACCAGCCAGCACGGCATGGCCGGCGGCGGTATCCCATTCCATCGTGCGGCCAACACGTGGATAGAGATCGGCCTCGCCAGTCGCGACCAGACAGAATTTCAGCGAGGAACCGGCGCTCTTGCTGTCCCGTACTTTGTATTTGCCGATGTAATCGTCGGTTGCTTGATCTCGGTGCGATTTCGACGCGACCACCAAAAGGGCAGAATTATCCGGTTTAGAGACAGATATCGGGTTCAGATTGCCGGACGCAACCTTGTCTAGAGCGCCCGTTTCCTCCACCGATTGACCGTCGGGCCGAGTATAGAACATGCGCCCTTTTGCCGGAGCGTAAACCACTCCGCGAGTGGGTATGCCGTTTTCCACCAAAGCGATGTTGACAGTGAAGTCCCCACGCCGGTTGATGAATTCTTTGGTCCCGTCCAGTGGGTCGACGATCAGAAACGTTTCGCCGGACTGCGAATGCGAGGCGGCCTGCTCTTCGGTTATCAGCAGGATATCTGGGAATGCGGCGCGCAAGCCGGTCGAGATCAGCGCGTCTGCTGCTTCGTCCGCTTCGGTTACAGGACTGGCATCGGATTTGACCTTCACGTCGAAATCATCGGCGTTGTATATTTCCATGATCTTGTCGCCTGCTTCCAGCGCAAGCCGCCGGATTATCGGAATTAGGTCTTCGTAAGTCACAAAAAAGCTCCGATCCTGTGATTTGTTGAACTAACGCATTGCCGACCTTATGCTGCGATGAAAACGGATCGGCAAGATTTCCGTGTCAGTTTTCAGGCAATGAAGCAATAAGGACGGTCGGGTGTTTCGCTATAGACAGAACAAGACCCTGGTGGGTGGGGCCGTCACGATGGCCGAGATCACCTTTCATGAGGTGGTCCGTCATGTCAGATCCAAGCACAACAATGCATGGGTTGCTTTGGGCCTCAACATTCTACAGGCAATGGTGTTTGTCGGCGTGTTTTATGCCATGTTCACGCTCTTGGGCATTCGGCGTATGTCCGTGCGCGGTGACTTTTTGCTGTACATCATGTCCGGCATTTTTCTGTTCATGTGCCACGTCAAGGCAGTGGGGGCGGTGTCGGGGGCGGCGGGCGCGAACAGTCCGATGATGAAGCACGCGCCGATGAATACGCTAGTAGCGATTGCCTCGGCCGCGTTCGGAGCGCTATATACACAGCTTTTGACCCTATTTGTGATCCTGTTCATCTATCAGGTCGCTTATAAACCGCTGGTGATCTCTGATCCGGTCGGAGGCTTCGGCATGCTGTTGCTGGCGTGGTTCACCGGATGTGGTGTCGGTCTGGTGTTTCTGGCAATCAAGCCATGGGCGCCGGCGGCGGTTTCGATTATGGCCACGATCTATCAACGGGCCAACATGATCGCATCAGGCAAAATGTTTGTGGCGAACATGCTGCCGCCGACGATGCTTGCCATGTTCGACTGGAATCCGTTGTTTCACGCCATCGATCAGTGCCGCGGTTTTGTGTTTCAGAACTATTTTCCACGTAACAGCAGTTGGGAATACGCGTTATGGGTCGGCATAGTACTGATCATGCTGGGTCTGATGGGTGAATTTTATACCCGCCGCCATGTTTCGGCCAGCTGGTTTGCGCGCCGCTGACTAGTCTCCGGCCACCCGTAGGGTCAGGTTCAGCCGCCCGCCCTTTGGCAATAGTTTCGATGATCCGAATCTGATCCGATCGACGCCATGGTAGGTCAGTCGTGCCGGGCCAGCCATGGTCACAACGTCACCTGAGTTCAGCCAGATCGACTCGGTCTTTCCGCCGCGGGTGGCATTCCCGATCCTGAACAGCGCATCGTCGCCGAGAGAAACGGACACCACGGGCCAGGAAAAATCGGCCTCGTCTTTGTCCTGATGCAGGCTCATACGGCTGCCATCTCCATAGTAATTGATCAGGCAACAATCAGGCAGGCGGCTCGCACCCGATACACTGCGCCAGATATTCAGGATCTCGTCAGGGATCGCGGGCCATGGCACACCACTAGGATGCTTGTCCTGATACCGATATCCTTGTCTGTCCGTTACCCATCCAAGAATCCCTGCCGAGGTCATGCGCACCGACATTTCCCTTCCTGAGGGTGTTGTTGGGCGCACCAGCGGCGCCAGCTTGAGTACCGGGCGTAGAACCTCGATCAAGCGGTTCTGGCGAGCGGAATCGAGATACCCTTTTCGAATGTCGAAGCCGCGCAGTATCAACCGAGTCATGGGTAAACGTCCGTTCCTTACCAAATCGTTGCCAAAAAGGTCCAAGATTCCTGAAAACCTGCGATTTACCATGCTTGCAGGCCTCCATTTCGGCCCTTATATACGCCGGGACGCGCGATGGTGTAGTGCCGTCGCGCACCACTGATCGGGGCCGGGATGCCGTAACGGGTTCGGGCCCCGGGACATCGCCTTGAAGAGAAAGGGATCGAACACATGGGAAAAGTAATCGGTATTGACCTCGGCACCACCAACTCGTGCGTTGCCATCATGGACGGATCGCAACCGAAGGTTATCGAAAACTCCGAAGGGGCGCGGACCACGCCTTCGATCGTCGCCTTCACCGAAGACGAGCGACTGGTTGGGCAGCCCGCAAAGCGTCAGGCGGTCACCAACCCGGAAAACACCATCTTTGGCGTCAAGCGCCTGATCGGTCGCCGGGTCGACGACGCAGAAGTCGAAAAAGACAAGAAAATGGTGCCCTATGCCATCGTTGATGGTGGCAACGGTGATGCATGGGTCAACGCCCGCGGCGAAAAGTACTCCCCAAGCCAGATTTCGGCCTTCACGCTGGGCAAAATGAAGGAAACCGCGGAATCGTATCTGGGTGAGGAAGTCACGCAGGCGGTCATTACAGTTCCCGCCTATTTCAACGACGCGCAGCGGCAGGCCACCAAGGACGCCGGCAAAATCGCCGGGCTGGAAGTACTGCGGATTATCAACGAACCGACGGCTGCCGCGCTGGCCTATGGTCTGGACAAGCAGGAAACCCAAACCATCGCGGTCTATGACCTTGGTGGCGGTACCTTCGACGTGACCATTCTGGAAATCGACGACGGCCTGTTCGAGGTTAAGTCGACCAACGGTGACACCTTCCTGGGTGGTGAAGACTTTGACATGCGCATCGTCAACTACCTGGCCGACGAGTTCAAAAAGGAACACGGTGTCGACCTGTCGAAAGACAAGATGGCGCTGCAGCGCCTAAAAGAGGCGGCTGAAAAGGCCAAGATCGAATTGTCGTCGACCTCGCAAACCGAGATCAACCAACCTTTCATCTCGATGGGTTCGAACGGCCAGCCACTGCACATGGTCATGAAGCTGACTCGCGCCAAGCTGGAATCGCTGGTGGGTGATCTGATCAAGAAGTCGATTAAACCCTGCCAAGCGGCCCTGAAAGACGCGGGCATCTCGGCAGCCGATGTTGACGAAGTGGTCCTGGTCGGCGGTATGACCCGCATGCCCAAGGTCATCGAAGAGGTGACCAAGTTCTTTGGCAAAGAGCCTCATAAGGGTGTGAACCCTGACGAAGTCGTTGCAATGGGTGCTGCTATTCAGGCTGGTGTTCTGCAAGGCGATGTAAAGGACGTGGTTCTGCTGGACGTGACCCCGCTGTCGCTGGGTATCGAAACGCTGGGTGGTGTGTTTACCCGCCTGATCGACCGCAACACCACGATCCCGACCAAGAAATCCCAGGTGTTCTCGACTGCCGAGGATAACCAGAACGCCGTTACCATTCGCGTGTTCCAGGGTGAGCGTGAAATGGCCGCAGACAACAAGATTCTCGGCCAGTTCAACCTTGAAGACATCCCGCCCGCACCGCGTGGAATGCCGCAAATCGAGGTGACCTTCGACATTGATGCCAACGGCATTGTGTCCGTGTCGGCCAAAGACAAGGGTACCGGCAAAGAACAGAAAATCACCATTCAGGCATCGGGTGGCCTCAGCGACGAGGACATCGAAAAGATGGTCAAGGACGCCGAGGAAAATGCAGAGGCTGACAAGGCCCGCAAAGGACTGGTCGAAGCCAAGAACCAGGCTGAAAGCCTCATTCACTCGACCGAGAAGTCGATGGAAGAGCATGGCGACAAGGTCGACCCGACCACCATCGAGGCGATTGAACTTGCCATTGCGGCGCTGAAAGACGAGATCGAAACTGACAATGCCGACAAGATCAAATCTGGCATTCAGAACGTGACCGAAGCCGCGATGAAGTTGGGCGAGGCCATATATAAGTCGCAGATGGAAGACTCCGATGACGAACCGGCTGCGGCGGATGCGGGTCCGGATGCAGACGACATCGTGGATGCCGAGTTCGAAGATCTGGATGACGACAAGCGTAACTAACGGGTAAACCGGGCCAAGACGGGCCGGTCCGGTTGCCGGGCCGGCCCGAATTCGTTGAGGCAGAAGGGATATCGGATGTCAAAACGTGACTATTACGAAGTGCTCGGTGTGTCCAAGGGCGCTGCGGCGGATGAAATCAAGAAGGCCTATCGCAAAAAGGCCAAGGAGTTTCATCCGGACCGAAATAAGGACAACCCGGATTCTGAGGCGAAATTCAAAGAGGCCAACGAGGCCTATGAAGTACTGAAGGACGCCGACAAAAAGGCGGCCTATGACAGGTTTGGGCATGCCGCGTTCGAAAACGGTATGGGCGGCGGTGGGCGTCCGGGCGGCGGTTTCGGTTCGGGCGACTTTTCCAGTGCGTTTTCCGATGTGTTTGACGACCTGTTCGGTGATTTCATGGGCGGTCGTGGAGGCGGTGGCGGCGGACGTCGCGCCGCACGTGGTTCGGACCTGCGCTATAACTTGCGGGTATCGCTGGAAGATGCGTATTCGGGCCTGCAAAACACGATTAACGTTCCCACGGCAGTGGCCTGTTCGTCATGTGAAGGCACTGGCGCAGAAAGCGGTGTCGAACCCGCAACGTGTCCGACTTGTTCCGGTATGGGAAAGGTTCGCGCGCAGCAGGGATTCTTTACCGTTGAACGCACCTGCCCTACTTGCGCTGGCATGGGGCAGATCATCAAGAACCCGTGCAAATCCTGCCACGGTCAAGGTCGCGTCGAAAAAGAGCGTGCGCTGAGCGTCAATATCCCGGCTGGTGTTGAAACTGGCACCCGCATCCGACTGGCGGGCGAGGGTGAGGCCGGAATGCGTGGCGGTCCTCCGGGTGATCTCTATATCTTTGTCGAAGTGACCCAGCACAAGCTGTTCGAACGTGACGGCGTGAACCTTTATTGCCGGGTGCCTGTCAGTATGTCCAAGGCAGCGCTGGGCGGCGCGATCGAAGTACCGACCATCGATGGCGGGCGTGGTCGCGTGCAGATCCCGGCTGGCAGCCAATCGGGTCGCCAGATGCGCCTTCGAGGCAAGGGCATGCCTGCATTGCGTGGGGGTGGTATCGGAGACATGCTGATCGAACTGGCGGTCGAGACGCCGGTCAACCTGACCAGCCGCCAAAAGGAATTGTTGCGTGAGTTTGATGAACTGGCAGATGATAACAATCCCGAGACAAAAAGCTTCTTTTCCTCGGTGAAATCCTTTTGGGACGGGATGAAGGGCTAGACCTGAAGTTTGCTCTCAGGCGGGAGGCGCAAAATATCGTTCTTCTGGGATGAGTTGATCGGTAGTGGAAGGCTGTTAACTTCTCAGAAACCGGTTCTGCGTCAACCTGTTTGGATGACACAGGATTCACTTCACGAGTCTCCCATGCTTTTTGACATGGATGAAGCGCAAGCGGTGCCACTACAGCTTGGACGGCTGCCATCATATATCAAAGATCACCGAAAGCGGCTGCGTGAGAGGTTCATGACCGGCGGCGCGGCGGCCATGCCAGACTATGAGTTGCTGGAGCTGATCTTGTTTCGCTCTGTCCCGAGGCAGGACGTAAAGCCGCTCGCCCGGCTGTTGCTGGATACTTTCGGCGACTTCAGCCGAGTACTGTCAGCACCGGTTGATCGATTGCGAGCCGTTAAGGGGGTTGGTGACAGCATTGTCACCGACCTGAAAATCCTGGAAGCGAGCGCTCATCGTATGGCGCGGGCGCGGGTGATGCAGAGGCAAGTTATTTCCAGTTGGGATGCTTTGCTGGACTATTGCCATACGGCTATGGCGCATCGGGAGACTGAGCAGTTCCGGGTGTTCTACCTGGATCGCAAGAACGTTCTGATCGCGGATGAAGAGCAGGCGAGCGGCACCGTCGACCATGTTCCGGTCTATCCGCGGGAGGTGGCGAAACGTGCGCTGGAACTGAATGCCTCGGCACTGATCCTTGTTCACAATCATCCGTCGGGTGACCCGACTCCCTCACAGTCGGATATCGATATGACACGGCAGATTCAGAATGCATGCGTGGCGCTGGGGCTGACCCTGCATGATCATCTGATCATCGGAAAATCGGTCGAACTAAGTTTCCGTGCTGACGGATATCTCTAACCGAGCAGGCTACTTGACCCAAACCTCGACCCGGCGGTTCACCTTTCTTCCCCAGTCGCTGTCGTCGCATGCCATTGGCAGCGCCTCACCGAATGCGTCTACTTCGATTTTCACGTTATCCGGCACCGCAGTTTCAATCGCCGAAAGAACGGCTCTGCGAACCGAATCCGCGCGCCTGCGTGCGATACGGGTGTTAGCAGCGGCCGACCCTTCGCTATCGCTGAAGCCAATGAAGAAAAGTTCGCGCCCGTCATACGATCCGGTTTCCAGCGCCTTGGCAAATTGAAGGATGTTGGAGCGAGATTGCGCGTCGGGGCGGGCTGATCCCGTCTCGAACCGGAACGAAATGGTCAGCCTTTGCATCGGAGCCAGCGTGGATATCAACCTCTGCATTTCTTGCAGAGTGACTTCGTCCCCGGCCGCCGAAATGGCGTTTGCCAACCTATCGCCCTGCGCGCCCAAGCGAATGTGTTCGGCCGTTTGATCGACGAAACCGGCGCGACGGATAACGATTTGCGCAGCAGGGCTTTTGGCATAGGATAAAAAATCGCGGGCGATCTTGGGCAATCGCCGCGCGGGGAGATAAAGGAACATCGGCGAGGACAGTGGATAGTCTTCGGTTTTTATGCTCCAACGCGAAGCAGACAAGGAAAATCCGCACTTTCCCGTTAGAGTCAATGCGCGCGTCGATCCGGTCTCAGCAAAGCTTGTCATACCGAGGCCGAACGGATCCGACGCCACTGCATGCGCCAATTGGCTGCCGCGTCCATGGCGTTGCACCGACGAGGCGACTTGTAATCCTGCAGGCTTGAGCAACTTGTCCTCAACTGCTTGTGCCAGACCTGAGCCGGAGACCGGCAAGTGCAGAGAAATCGGAGCGTCCGGGCCGCCAAGTTCGACCCAGTTTGTAATACGGCCAGCGAATACCCTTGCGAGGTCAAAGGTCGAAATACTCTGAATAGGGTTTTCCGAGGACACTACGGGAACCATCGCGTCCAAGGCTAAAACGAGGCTGCGAGCAGGATCGTTCAGATCACCGAGGCCGGTTTCGGATATCCTCTGGTGTTCATCGGGCCGAACCTCGCGCAATGCCATCACAATATCGGCCTCCAAGGCGAGAAGATCAGCGAAGCCCTCGTCTGTGGTGTTGACGTGAAATGTAAACCTCGCAAGTGGAGCTGAACGGCGCGGCTGGAACAGGCTATAGACAAAACTTGTTTCGTCCTGTGTTTCGCGTTTCGTTCGCAAACCATTGCGCGCGGCAAAACCTTCGACCAGAGGGGGCAGGAGGGATTCCGCCATTGTGGCCGAGCCAGACAGGACGATTTCGGCTACGTACTCGGTTAGATTGGGGCAGGCCGGGCCATCACAGGTGACGCCTGACCCGTCCACAGTAAGTTCTCCGAACTGCGTCTGAATACGATAGAATTCGCCGTCGAAGCCCAGAAAAGCGCCGGAAACAGAAACTTTACCATCGTGGGAAATCAACGTGATGTCCTGCGCAAAAGCGCCATCCATGGATATGCAATATGTAAGTGCGGCGATTGTCGCCGCACGAAGCCAAGTCATGTGATACCTGATGTCGCCTGTTGCCTATTTGGCCGCGATCTTCAGGTTTTGAAACAGATTATTCAACACCAGAAAATCACCGACAGACGAACAATCCGGCATTGATACCGACAGGTCGCGTGAGGTCATTGAGTCGTCACCATGCATCATGAAGGATTGAGCGTTCAACGTGCGTCCACAGTTTTCTTCTGTGACCTCAGCTTCGACTGTCATCTCGATGGTGCCAGATTTCTTTGTGCCTCTGGAAGGAAATGAATACACCTCGACCAACTGTGCGTCGCTCAAGGTTGTATTGCCAAGCCGATCGGTGTTGCCCAATCCATGTGAACTCTCGTTGGCCCAGACATGCCCGTCTTCACCATAGGCGGCACCGAACTCTAACGCGTGCAACTGCAGATCGGGACCTCCCCGCCATTGCAAAGCAACACGATCATAGGCCTTGAGATCTGGGATCACGGTTGAGGCAACCGAGCCTTTGTTGTTGGCAAACTCAACAATGAATATCGCTCTTTCCGACATTGCCGGGATCGTTACGGTCAACCGGCCTTGGGTATCGGTTTTTTCGGTAAACATCAGCCCGTTGTGATGAACCGTCAACCGTTCGCCTTTGTGACAAGGTGCGTTAACAAAGAGCGTCGCGTTTGCCAGAGGTGCAGGTTCTGCATTAGCCGTGACCTTGCAACTCACTGGCGACGCTGGTCTGGCTCGCTTTTCATTACCCAAGGTCTGCTCAGGTTCAGACGCTTCGGTCTTGGCGTCAACAGAGGTCAAAGAGATTTTTTTCAGGGCCTTGACCTGAATGTTTTGGCTTAAAGTGCTTTCGAGCGGCAGCAACGAAGCGGTGCGCGCCGAGGGCTCAGAACTGTAATCCCGGTCGGCGCTTTTTTGCATGAAATAGCCGGTCGCCAGCGCACAGCCGACGGTTCCGCCAATCATAATTAGTCTTCTCCAAAGCTCCATTGGACATCCCCTTTGTTTCCGGAGCGGAAATCAAAGTCGTCAAAAAAGGCGGCCAATCTATGGCCGCCTTTGGGAGTAATTTTGTCCGTTTCAGGGCGGGCGTCAGGTCAGCCGCCCGTGGCAATGCTTGAATTTCTTTCCGGACCCACAAGGGCATTGATCGTTGCGCGATGGGTTGCCCCAAGTCTCCGGATCGTCTTCGACAAATCCAGGGCGGGGATCACCCGAAGCCTGAGCTTCGGCAATCGCTTCTGCCTGTTTGGCGGCCTTTTGCATTTGCGCCTGCTGTTCAGCGTATTGCGCCAGCATCTGCCGTTGTTCTTCCTCGGTCAGAGGGCGAATGCGGGACAGTTGCTGTGTCACCGCCTCCCGCAATCCGTCCAGCATGCTTTCGAACAGTTGGAAACTCTCGTTCTTGTATTCATTCAGCGGATCGCGCTGTGCATAACCACGGAACCCAACCACTGACCGCAGATGCTCCAGCGTTAAAAGGTGTTCACGCCACTTTGTGTCGATGGTTTGCAGAAGCACCTGTTTTTCGATGTTGCGCATATTCTCGGGGCCGAAATCCACGGCCTTCTTGGCCATCATCTCGTCGGTGGTCTTGATCAGGCGCTCGCGAATGTCGTCATCATCGACACCTTCTTCTGCCGCCCAACTCTGGACGGGGACGTCGACACCAAGCTTTTCAATGACGGCAGAATGGAGGCCATCTGTGTCCCACTGATCGGCATATGTCTTGGGTGGCATGAACTCGTCGATCAGATCGTCGATAACCTGTTCGCGCATATCGGAAACGATTTCGGACAAATCCTCGGACGACATGATTTCGCGGCGCTGGTTGAAGATCACCTTGCGCTGATCGTTCATCACGTCGTCGAATTTCAGAACGTTCTTGCGCATATCGAAATTGCGGCCTTCGACCTTGGCCTGGGCGCGTTCGAGCGACTTGTTCACCCATGGATGGATGATCGCCTCGCCCTCTTGCATTCCCAGCGTGGTCAGCACCTTGTCCAAACGCTCCGAACCAAAGATGCGCATCAGGTCATCTTCGAGGCTGAGGTAGAAAACCGTGCGTCCGGGATCGCCCTGACGGCCTGAACGACCGCGCAACTGATTATCGATACGGCGGCTTTCATGTCGTTCCGACGCCATGACGAACAGGCCGCCGGCGTCAAGAACCTTTCTCTTTTCTTCAGCGTGACGCGCTTCTTCGGCAGTGCGCAGTTCGGCTGGGTCGGCTTCGGGATTGGCGGCGATAGCTTCGAGCACTTTCATCTCGACATTGCCGCCCAATTGGATGTCGGTTCCGCGGCCTGCCATATTCGTGGCGATGGTCACTGCGCCCAATCGACCGGCATCTGCCACGATCTGGGCTTCCTGCTCGTGCTGGCGAGCGTTCAGGACATTGTGTCCGATGCCTTCCTTGCTCAACATCTGGCTGAGCATCTCCGATTTTTCGATTGACGTCGTTCCGACCAGTACAGGTTGCCCTTTCTCGTTCGCTTTTTTGATCTGTTCGATTATGGCGGCGTACTTTTCCGGCGCGGTTCTATAGACCTGATCGTCTTTGTCTTCACGTGCGATGGGCTTGTTCGTGGGGACCTCGACCACGCCCAAACCGTAAATTTCGCCAAATTCCTCAGCCTCGGTTAACGCGGTGCCGGTCATACCGCTCAGTTTGTTGTACAGGCGGAAAAAATTCTGGAAAGTGACACTGGCGAGCGTCACGTTCTCGGGCTGAATCTGTGCACCCTCTTTGGCTTCGATGGCTTGGTGAAGCCCATCAGACAGACGCCGGCCGGGCATCATACGGCCGGTGAATTCGTCAATAAGAACAACGTTACCGTCGCGCACGATATAGTCCTTGTCGCGCTGGAAAAGCTTGTGCGCGCGCAGGCCCTGGTTGACGTGATGCACAATGGTCGTGCTTTCTGGATCGTATAACGAATGTCCCTCGGGCAGCAGGTTGCGATCCAGCAGGAGCTGTTCAAGAAATTCGTTGCCTTCATCGGTAAAGGTCACATTGCGAGATTTCTCGTCCAGCGAATAGTGATCGTCCTGTAGCGACGGGATCAAGGCGTCGATTGCGGTGTAAAGGTCGGATCGGTCCTGTGAGGGGCCGGAAATGATCAGAGGTGTCCGTGCTTCGTCAATCAGGATCGAGTCCACTTCGTCCACGATCGCGAAATTGTGGTGTTTTTGATAAACTTCATTCAAATCTGCTTTCATGTTGTCGCGCAGATAATCGAAGCCGAGTTCATTGTTTGTCGCATAGGTAATATCGCAGGCGTAGGCGGCCAGCTTGTCAGCATCGGCCTGTCCCGACCAAATGACACCGGTGGTCATGCCGAGGATGCCGAACACTTTACCCATCCATTCAGCGTCGCGCTTGGCAAGGTATTCGTTGACAGTCACCACATGAACGCCCTTGCCGGCCAGCGCGTTCAGATAGGCGGGGAAAGTCGCGACCAAAGTCTTTCCCTCACCCGTCTTCATTTCCGAGATATTGCCCTGATGGAGAAAGATCCCGCCCATCAGTTGTACGTCGAACGCCCTGAGACCCAAAGCCCGTTTGGCGCCTTCGCGCACGTTAGCAAAGGCTTCGGGCAGCAGGTCGTCCAGTTTTTCGCCATCCAGCGCTCGTTTGCGCAACTCTTCTGTTTTCGATTTCAGGTCGTTATCCGAGAGTTTTTCGAACTCCGCTTCCAGCGCGTTGATCTTTTCGACCAGCGGGCGTGTCGCCTTGATCTTTCGGTCGTTCGGCGTTCCGAACACCTTTTTGGCGAGCGTTCCGAGTCCCAGCATGTTCACTCCAGCGGATCTGTTCTTGTCGTGGTTCCGACAGGCTTGCCCGCCCTGCGCGCAACCCATAGATACGGGGGGTGAAAGGCGGTCCTGTCCAAGGCTTCAAGCGATGTAAGCGGCAGGCCGTAGAGTGTCAACGCCACGCACCGTCGCGGCAAAGAAATAGGATGATTCAATGCCCAAAGGCCTCACATTTCTGCCATCTCTGGCGCTTGCCGTCGGCCTGGCCCTGCCTCTGATCGCCGAGACGACAACTGACGCCGACACGGTGGTGGCAGTCGTCAATGGGGATGAAATCACTTTGGGCCACATGATCATCGCGCGTGCGACGCTGCCGAGGCAGTATCTGGAGCTTGAGGATCAGGTTCTGTACGATGCCATCCTCGACCAGCTTGTTCAACAGACGCTTTTGAAACAACAGCAGAATGGCGAGCTTCCCAAGCAGGTGGCGATTGCGCTGGAAAATGAGAGGCGTTCGCTACTTGCAGCGGAAACCATCGAGGATATCCTGCGCTCGGCCTTGAGTGAAGAGGCGGTTCAGGCCGCCTATGACGCCGAATACGGCGACGGGTTCGGCGGCGATGAATACAATGCCTCACATATCCTCGTGGAAACCGAAGAAGAGGCCATGGCGGTCAAGGCCGATCTGGACGGTGGTGCGGACTTTGCGGAAACCGCCAAGGCGAAATCAACCGGCCCCTCCGGCCCGAATGGCGGTGAATTGGGCTGGTTCGGCCCGGGCGCCATGGTTCCCGAATTCGAACAGGCTGTTGTCGCTTTGGAAAAAGGGCAGATCTCTGAACCGGTTCAAACCCAGTTCGGCTGGCATATCGTGACGCTGAATGATCAGCGCAAGGCGGAAGCACCGGAACTGGAAGCGGTGCGCGGAGAGCTTGCATCCAAAATCCAGCAGGAAGCCATTCAGGCGCGCCTGGACGAATTGACGGATGCGGCGACCATAGAGCGCCAGCCCTTGGACGGTGTGACGCCGGACGTCCTGAAACAACTGGATCTGGTGCAGGAGTAAGCCGCCATGGCAAAGATCACTAAAGTCTCGCCACTCGCCCCGAGCAGCTTTCCGGATTTGCCGGTCATCGCGGGCGTTCGGTTTGCAACTGCTGCCGCGGGTGTACGGTATCAGGGACGGACCGATGTCATGCTGGCGGTGATGAACGCCGGCACGTCGGTTGCGGGCGTATTTACCCGGTCAGCAACGCGTGCCGCCCCGGTCTTGGATTGTCAGACCAAGATTGGTGGAGCAAGCGATGGACCGGCCGCGATCTTGGTCAATTCCGGCAATGCCAATGCCTTTACCGGGCATTTTGGACAAACCTCGGTGGCCGAGGTGGCCAAGGCGGTTTCAGACGCGACAGGGGTTCCTGAATCTCGAGTTTTCACGTCCTCGACTGGAGTGATCGGTGAACCGCTGCCGCATGAGCGGATCGTGGCAAAACTGGAAGATCTGAATGCGGCCCTCAGCCCTGATGCAATTGAGGATGCAGCCACGGCAATTATGACCACCGACACTTTCCCAAAAGGTGCCAGCAGGACCGTCGGGATCGACGGCAAGATGGTCAAAATTGCGGGAATTGCCAAGGGGTCGGGCATGATCGCGCCGGACATGGCAACGATGCTGGTCTACATCTTTACCGACGCAAAGGTGGAACAGGCCGTCTTGCAGCAGATGCTGGGTGAGATTACCGATCGCACCTTCAACTGTATCACTGTGGATAGCGATACTTCGACTTCGGACAGCCTTTTGCTGTGCGCTACCGGTGCGTCAGGAGCTGATGCTACCGGAAACCCCGGGTTCACCGAGGCGCTTGAGGCAGTGATGCTGGATCTGGCGCAACAAGTAGTCAGGGATGGCGAAGGCGCGTCCAAATTTGTCGAGATTCGTGTAACAGGCGCCGCCTCGGACGCTGATGCAAAGGTGCACGGATTGGCGATCGCAAATTCTCCGCTGATCAAAACGGCGATAGCGGGGGAGGACCCGAACTGGGGCCGCGTCGTCATGGCCATCGGTAAGTCTGGGGCAGCAGCAGACCGGGACCTGTTGAGCATTTCATTTGGCGATATTCTAGTGGCCGAAAAAGGGTGGGTCAGCCCTAACTACCGCGAGGCGGACGCAGCGGCATATATGAAAGGTCAGGAACTGGTGATCGGCGTCGATCTGGGATTGGGGGACGGTAATGCAACGATTTGGACCTGTGATCTGACCCACGGTTATATTGAAATCAACGCGGATTATCGCTCGTGAGAACGGTATTGGTATCTGCCGTTGCGCTAATTGATGTGGATGGGCGGGTGCTGTTGGCGCAGCGCCCGGAAGGTAAGTCGATGGCCGGTCTTTGGGAGTTTCCCGGGGGCAAGGTTGAAGTCGGGGAAACCCCCGAAGCCGCTCTGATCCGCGAGTTGGAAGAGGAGCTGGGTATCAACACCTGGGCTTCTTGTTTGGCCCCACTGACTTTTGCCAGCCACAGTTATGACGACTTTCACTTACTGATGCCCTTGTTCGCCTGTCGGAAATGGCAGGGCACCCCGCGGGCACAAGAGGGACAGGCGCTGAAATGGGTGCGAGCCAACGAGTTGCGTAGTTACCCGATGCCGCCTGCGGATGTCCCTTTGATTTCAATTTTGCGGGACTGGTTGTAAAATCCAATACTATCACATCGCGCGAGTTCGTTTGATCAGGCTGCTGAAAAATTAACCTTATGGGATAACAATTTAATTTTTACATTCGATTTTTCGTGTATGATGAGTCTTATTCCTTTTTGGGGAGGATTGGGCATGTTGCGGACAATTGCACTGGGAAGTTGCGTTTTCGTGCAAGGCACATTTGTTCGAAAATTGGCAGATGGGCGTATCGTGGTACGCGTAGAGAAGAAGCTTTATTTCGGGCGACCTGTCGCGGCATCGACTTGAATGCGGCAGAATACACCACTCACGTGAGAGCGACACGCGACGTCCTCTCAAAAAAACGGCGGCCACAATGGACCGCCGTTTTTTGTCAGTTCATGTCGTATCAATCGAGCGTTCTGGTAACTTCTTCACGCTCGAATATTTCGATCACATCGCCGGAGCGGATATCGTCGTAGTTCTCGAATGCCATTCCGCATTCCTGACCTGACTGAACCTCGGCCACCTCGTCCTTGAAACGCTTGAGCGTCTTGAGCGTCCCTTCGTGGATGACCACGTTGTCGCGCAGCAGACGGACGCCGGCCGAGCGGCGTGCTACCCCTTCGGTCACCAGACAGCCCGCAACTTTGCCGACGCCGGAAACCTTGAACACTTCCCTGATCTCGGCGTAACCGATGAACTTTTCGCGGATTTCGGCGCTCAGCAGGCCAGATGCGGCCGCTTTCACGTCATCCACAAGGTCGTAGATCACTGAGTAGTAGCGGATCTCGACGCCTTTCTGGTTTGCGGTATTTCGTGCCGAAGCATTGGCACGGACGTTGAAACCAAAGACTGGCGCACCAGATGCTTCGGCCAGGCCGATGTCGGTTTCGGTGATTGCACCAACGCCAGAGTGCAGAACGCGTACGCGAACCTCGTCGTTACCGATCTTTTCCATCGCCTGGACGATGGCCTCGGCCGAACCCTGCACGTCCGCCTTCACCAGGATCGGAAGTTCCGAGACGTTTTCGTCTTCCTTGGCCTTGGCCATCAACTGTTCCAGTGTGGTCGCGGCTCCGGCCGCAGCGCGTTTGTCCTTGGCGGCTTGTTCGCGGTATTCGGCAATTTCGCGGGCCTGCGCTTCGGTCTCGGTTACGTTCAGAACGTCGCCTGCTTCGGGCGTGCCATTGAGGCCCAGAACTTCAACTGGTACCGACGGACCCGCCTCTTTCACCCTCTCACCCTTGTCGTTGATCAGTGCGCGGACCTTGCCGTATTGCTCACCCACAACGAAGATATCGCCCTGACGCAGCGTACCTTTCTGAACCAGAACGGTCGCGACGGGACCGCGGCCCACGTCAAGCTGCGCTTCGATCACGGCGCCCTGGGCGGCGCGGTCGGGGTTGGCCCTTAGTTCCAGAATCTCGGCTTGCAATGCAATCGCTTCGAGTAGGTCATCCAGACCCTGACCGGTCATGGCGGACACTTCGACATCTTGGACTTCACCCGACATCGCTTCGACAACCACTTCGTGTTGCAGCAGGTCGGTGCGAACTTTCATCGGGTTCGCGTCGGGTTTGTCGATCTTGTTGATCGCCACGATCATCGGCACCTTGGCCGCCTTGGCGTGATTGATCGCCTCGACGGTCTGCGGCATCACCGCGTCATCCGCAGCCACCACCAGCACCACGATGTCCGTTACCTGCGCGCCGCGCGAACGCATCGAGGTAAAGGCGGCGTGGCCTGGTGTGTCGAGGAAGGTCAGAATAACACCGTCGTTGGTTTCCACCTGATAGGCGCCGATATGCTGGGTGATTCCCCCGGCCTCGCCCGAGACGACCTTGGTGTTGCGAATTGCATCCAGCAGCGAGGTCTTGCCGTGGTCCACATGACCCATGATGGTGATCACCGGTGGACGTGGCAGGAGATCCTGTTCTTCGTCCTCGATATCAGCGATGACGTCCTCGACATCCGCATCCGAGACGCGCACAACGTTGTGGCCGAATTCCTGAATGATCAGTTCGGCGGTATCGGCGTCAATGGTCTGGTTCTGCGTGACCATCATGCCCATTTTCATGAGTTCCTTGACCACATCCGAGACCCGTTCGGCCATACGGTTGGCCAGTTCGGAAACCATGATGGCCTCTGGCAGTTGAACGTCACGGATCACCTTTTCCCGCTCGACCGAACCACCCATCGCTTTTTGACGCGCACGCTCCTGCTTGCGTTTCATCGCGGCCATCGAGCGCTGACGCCCGCCTTCGCCGCCTGAGAGAGCCTGATTGAGGGTCAACTTACCGGAGCGACGGCCATCGTCGCGGCCTTTGCTGCCGCGCGTGTTGCGTTGATCGCGATCGCGGTCAGCCGCGCCACTCCGGCGCGAGTCGTCGGCAGGCGCGGTTTGCTTGGGCGCAGGCGCTTTGGCCTTGGGCGCTTCTTTGGCCGCAGCGGCCTCTGCCGCCGCGCGTTTGGCGGCCGCTTCGGCTTCCAGCCGCTGACGTTCTTCGTCTGCGGCTTTCTGGCGAGCCTTTTCTTCGGCCTCGCGCTGTTCGCGTTCCTTGGCCTCTTGTTCCGCACGGCGGCGTTCACGCTCTTCCGCACGGGCTTTTTCTTCGGCCTCTCGCTGCGCGGCTTCTTCGGCCTCGCGGGCCTTTGCGGCCTGAAGTGCCTTCAGGCGTCGCTCCATCTCGGCGTCCGAAATCCCGGCAGGGCGCCGCGAAGGATCACCCGCAGATGCAGCGCTGCTGGCACCCGGTTTGGTCGCACCCGGCTTGGGGACCACCACGCGTTTGCGTTTGGTTTCCACCACGACATTCTTGGTCCGTCCGTGGCTGAAACTTTGTTTCACATTCCCGGGGCGCGCCCCGCCACGCAGACCCAATGTCTTTTTGCCGTCATTATCGCTCATAAAGCTACTTACCCTTCCGAGCGGCCCCGTTGCCGCCGTCATCCGTTTCGCGCACACCACGCAAGCGTTGCGCTTCCTCTACAACACGTTTGGCGAGTCCACCAGAGGCCAGCGCCGCATGTATCACTGTTTGGCGTCCAAATGCCATGCCCAATTCGTCAGCCGTGAGCCAACCGATGTATTTTCCAAAGTGCGGCGTGCTCAATTTCGATTTGCCACGCCCGGACCCATCGGCTGCCTGAAGCAGAACCTGCGCCTCTTCCTTGTCGAGCCAGGTCTTAACTTTCTCATAGCCAGCCACCGCGTCGCCCGATTTCCGAGCGAGGCTGATCAGTTCGACCACGCGTCGCGATATTTGGCGTTCGACCTCGTTGATAAGGTCATCCGAGGCTTTGACCTGTGCCTTGAACGCGCGGCTGAACAGTTTCTTGCTGATCGCCTGCTTTAAAGCAGCCCGATCCGCAGCCACATACACGCCCCGACCGGGCAACTTGCCCGCGACGTCAGGAAAGACCTGACCGTCAGGCGACGCCACGAACCGTATCAACCCATACCTAGGTTGAACCTCGCCCGTGGCGATGCACTTCCGCTCGGGCCCCTCCGAACGATCCTTATGGACGCCACCGCGACCCATGAGCGCCACCCAAGGCCTGAGATCAGGCCTCGGCCTCCTCTTCAGAAAGTTCATCGTCTTCTTGGCCATCGGCTTCGAGATCGGCAGGATCAACCCAGCCTAACATGACGCGGGCAGTCATCACCAAATCCTGAGCCTCTTCCAGCGACACACCGAAGGGTTCCAGAATACCGTCATCCTTGACACGCTGTCCGTCAACCGTGGTCCAGCCGCCAGCCAGTTCCCAGTCGGCGCAAGTGGCAAAATCCTCGAGTGTTTTCACGTCATCCTTTGCCAGTACTTCTACCATCTGGGGCGTCAGTCCCTCAAATTCAATAAGGCTGTCCTCAGCGCCCAATTCGCGGGCACTATCCAGTGCCGCCTTGGCTTGTGCCTCCAGATAGTCGCGGGCGCGAGCCTGCAATTCGTTGGCGGTCCCTTCGTCGACACCGTCGATGACCAGCAGTTCGTCCAACTCGACATAGGCAACCTCTTCGAGGTTGGTGAATCCTTCGGAGACCAAAAGCTGGGCAAAGAACTCGTCCAGATCGAGGCTTTCCACGAACAGTGTGGTACGCGCCTCGAATTCTTTCTGACGGCGAGCCGATTCCTCGGCTTCGGTCATGATGTCGATGTCCAGACCGGTCAGTTGGCTGGCGAGACGCACATTCTGACCACGGCGACCGATGGCGAGGCTCAGTTGCTCTTCAGGAACCACAACTTCGATTTTGCCAGCTTCTTCGTCCAGAACCACCTTGGAAACCTCGGCGGGCTGCAGCGCATTCACCAGAAACGTTGGCTGATCTTCGTTCCACGGGATGATGTCGATCTTTTCTCCCTGCAGTTCGTTCACTACGGCCTGCACCCGGCTGCCGCGCATACCAACGCAGGCACCGACCGGATCGATCGAACCGTCATATGAGATCACGGCAATTTTGGCGCGGGACCCGGGGTCACGGGCCACGGCCTTGACCTCAATGATGCCGTCATAAATTTCCGGCACTTCCATTTTGAACAACTCGGCCATGAACTCCGGTGCGGTGCGGGAAAGGAAAATCTGGTGCCCGCGTGGTTCGCGGCGGACTTCCTTGATATAGGCGCGGACGCGATCATTCGGGCGATAACTTTCGCGCCCGATCTTGTCGTTGCGGCGCAGAACAGCCTCGGCCCCACCCAGGTCGATTATGACGTTGCCGAATTCTTCGCGCTTGACGACACCGTTGATGATGGTGCCTGCGCGATCCTTGAAATCTTCGTATTGGCGGTCCCGCTCTGCTTCGCGGACTTTCTGCAGAATCACCTGCTTGGCCGATTGCGCGGCGATTCGACCCATCTCGACCGGCGGCACCTCTTCGACAAAGACGTCGCCGATTTCGGGGCTTTCCATATACTGACGCGCCTGTTCTACGGTCATCTCGGCCTGATAGTTTTCAAGCTCGTCATCGGCGACCACTGTGCGCACGCGGGTGAACGTCGCTTTGCCGGTTTTGCGGTCGATTGACACACGAATGTCCATCTCGGCGCCATATCGGCTCTTGGCGGCGCGGGCGAGGGATTCTTCCATCGCCTCGACCACCAGACCGGGGTCGATCATTTTTTCGCGGGCCACGGCCTCGGCGGTTTGCAACAGCTCCAGCTGGTTTGCAGAAGTGATTGCCATCAGTTCGTCTCCTCTTCGGACCCTGCTTCGGTCACGATTTCGTCGAATTGGTCTTCGTTAAGGGCGCCGCTTGCTTTGCGCTGGCGCAGCATTTCCTTGATCAGGTCATCGGTCAGCACGAGCTTGGCATCGCTCAGCCAGTCGAACTGTAGGCCGATGGTGATGGTCTCGCCATCCTGTGGGATGTTGATCAAAACCTCGTCGCCTTCGACGCCGGCCAGTTCACCTTTGAAGCGGCGGCGGCCGTCAATCAGTTCGGCGGTTTCCAGCTTGGCCTCATAGCCTTCGAACATCTCGAAATCCTTGAGTCGGGTTAGGGGCCGGTCGATACCGGGGCTGGAAACCTCAAGCGTGTAGGCGTCAAGGATCGGGTCTTCGACGTCCAGTGTGGCGCTGACCGCGTTCGAAATCTCGGCACAATCGTCCACTTCGATTCCGCCGTCAGGCTTGTCGGCCATGATCTGAAGTGTGGTCGTCTTGCCGCTCATCAGGCGAATGCGGACAAGTTCAAATCCCAGATCTTCGATCACGGGAGAAATGATCTCGGCCAGTCGCCGGTCGATGGCGGCTTTTGCAATCAGGTCGTTGGTCATGTCGTCCAAACACAAAAAAACGGGCGCGCGGCCCGTCGATCTTAATCGGTGGAGCCCCGAGCCTTTGGCCCGACGCGCCGCTGTTGCAAGGGCATATACGCGCAGGAAAACGAATCCGCAACCCCCGCCTTGATCCAAGCCGAATTAATTGAAGTCAGAAAGCCGAAAACCTACATCAGCCACCATCGCTCGGCGATGCGACCGTCGTCGAGGTCGCATCGTGTGCCAATCTGGCGGGGAATACCTACGTTTGGGCCAGCGGCCAGCGCCATATCCCTGTCTGATGGGAAAAAGTGCAAGCTGCGGCGACTGCGCAGACCGTCGGGCAAAGGCGCAGCGGCCACATCAACATACCCGTCCTGCAACGCTTCGGCGCGAACGCGTGGGTCGGAGATCACGATGATCTCGATTGCATCGGCCCATCCGGCACGGCCAGCCTTGTAATGTCCGGCCACCTTGCGCCCCAGAAAATGGCGCCCATCCTGCGCTCGTTCGACCCGGTAGCAACCGGTGCCGTTTGCATCGTGAAGCGGTGAAACACTTTGTCCCACACGTGTGATGGCATAGCGATTATCGGCAAGCACGAAGGGTAGGCCGTGATTGCCCTCGACAAGTTCAAGATGCAGGCGATTCGGGGCCAGAACTTCAACATGACCGAAATTGGCCAGTGTTCCCGACACGTCTTGCGCGTGCAGTGGGGTGCCATCATGGAAGATCACGTCGTCACGCAAATCGAACGTCCAGACCTGAGCCGCCGAATCCGTTTGCCAACCGCTTGCGAGTTCTCCACGCAAGGTCCCGTCTGGTGCGACTTCGGTCAGCGTGTCGAATACGGCGCCTCGGACGATCTGTTCAAGACTGTCATCGCGGGGAACAGCCAGTCGCATAGTGCCGCCTGACTTGGGTAATCCCGCATGAGATACGCCAGTCGCAGCCAGCAGCGCGGCGGCGGCACCCGAGGCAAACAATGCACGGCGGTCGATTCGGGTCATGCCACACCCTCCGCAACGCTATCCATTATGCGGACAAGTTCAGCACTGATGCCCGGTTCGGACAACGCGTGGCCCGCGTTGCGGACCATTCTAAGCTCGGCGTTTGGCCAGGCTTCGCTGAGGTTCCACGCTGAAGTGGGCGGGCAGATCATGTCGTAACGTCCCTGAACGATATGGCCGGGAATATGGGCGATTCGATCCATATTGGCCAGAATCTGACCATCGAATTCCAGAAAACCATTGTTCAGGAAATAGTGATTCTCCAGTCTGGCAAAGGCGCGGGCATAATCCCCGGGGCTTTCACCTGTCACGCCATTGGTATGAATCGAAGCCAGCGCGTTTTCCCAGTTCGACCAGGCGCGGCCATAAAGGATTTCGGTTGCCCGGTCGCCTGAGAACAGACGCTTGTGATAGGCGCTGATAGCGTCGTTCTGTTCATTATCCGACAGAAGTGAAATGAATTTCTGCCAAGGTTCTGGCCAGAACTTGCCTGCACCGCCACCATAGAACCAATCAAGTTCGGATTGGGTCATCAAGAACACGCCGCGCAGAACCAGGCGAGTCACACGCTCGGGATGGGTTTGCGCATAGATCAGAGCCAGAGTCGCCCCCCAGCTGCCACCAAAGGCAATCCAGTTGTCGATATCAAGATCGCGGCGAATTCGTTCGATGTCGGAGACAAGATGCCATGTCGTGTTGTGCTCAACAGCGGCATGAGGACGCGACCGCCCGCACCCCCGTTGGTCAAAGAGAATCACCCGATACACCAAAGGGTCGAAATACCGTCGCATCGCAGGGCTGCACCCCCCGCCTGGGCCTCCATGAAGAATCACGACCGGAATACCGCTGGGATTGCCGCATTGTTCCACGTAGATACGATGCCCGTCGCCAACATCGAGCATTCGCTGGTCAAAGGGTTCAACCGGCGGATAGAGATATTGTACTGCGCGCTTTTGGTCCGGGTACTTGTCCATTATGGGCCTATATAGTCCTTAACGGTAAAAAGAGCATACGGAGACAGGAATGCAAGCGCATCCGAACACGGTTGACCCGTCAGAGATCGCAAAATTCGAGGCAATGGCCGCTGAATGGTGGGACCCCCACGGGAAATTCAAACCTCTGCACATGCTCAACCCCTGTCGGTTGGATTATATCACACAGCAGATCGCGGGCGAGTTTGATCGCGATCTAAAAGCCCTGCGCCCTTTCGAGGGCCTGCGCCTGCTGGATATCGGCTGCGGCGGCGGGTTGCTGAGCGAACCCATGGCGCGTTTGGGGGCCACGGTGGTCGGGGCCGACGCCGCCGAGGGCAACCTGCCCGTCGCGCGCATCCATGCTGAGCGATCAGGGTTGCAGATCGACTATCGCCACACCACAGCCGAGGACATGGTCGCCGCAGGCGAACAGTTCGACGTGGTGCTGAACATGGAGGTGGTCGAACATGTGGCCGACCCCCTTGGCTTTCTGACCGCATCGCAGCAGTTGTTGAAACCGGGTGGGTTGCTGATCTGCTCGACCATCAACCGCAACCCGAAATCCTATGCGATGGCCATTTTCGGCGCCGAGGTCGTCATGCGCTGGCTGCCGCGCGGCACCCATGAGTGGAACAAATTCATCACCCCCGATGAGCTGTTCGACTTGCTGCGTCAGGCCGGGCTGGAACCGGTGGATCGCAAGGGGTTCGTATTCAACCCGATCCTATGGAGCTGGTCGATCTCGGACCGGGATTTAGGCGTGAACTATGTGACGGCGAGCGTGAAGCCGGGGTAGGATGGGTTTTCAACCCATCTTGCAAAGGATTTCGATCTTGAGCGATGGGTTAGAAACCCATCCTACGATCTCTTAAAATTCCAGACGCGTCAGTCCAAAAGCAGAGCCAAAACCAGCAGCTGTTAGTTCGCTGCCAAGTGCGTCACTAAGGAAAAAAAACCTGAACATATGGGGATCAATCCAGACTGCCGGACCATTTACCGCTCTGGTGTCCGGCACAAGGCAATCTGCAAGAGAGGCATCTGGCTTAGGCTTAAACACCTCGCGCCCAGGCCACACAGGCTCCACATCGCTCTTTGCTATATCGATAGCATGGCCTTGATTCTGGAAAATCAGAGCATAGGCGACATAATCAAGCGGTGCTTCCGCTTCATAGCCAAAAAGCTGCGTTTCTTGCAGACGTGCTTGACCTAAATCATGATGCTTAAAAATCTCCGCGATATCCGCACGCAACATTGGGTGCCCTGCGCTGAAAACCGGCGGAATAGTGCTAGGCGGTACCTCGCTTAGGTTCCAATATAGTTCACTCGGCACCGCGCCTGGATCGACATGCTCGCCGCGGGAATTTTTTCTATCTCCATCACGATGTTTCTTAGCGATTTCGACATCTTCGTCGCGAAACTTGATCGAAGTGATCTTGTTTCGCATTGGTGCAGTCACAAAACCAATGCTGAGTTCATGTCTTTGGTAAACATCGCTGACCCAGATTGCACTACTCGGTTTTGCAGTCTTGAGGTGAGATCGATTTTGTTGATCTTCGTTAGCGGATGCCGCCGAAGAGGTTGGCGAAGTCACGTTCTCTGAAAGCACACTGGATTTCCGTCGCTTCCTAAACCAACGCATGACCTTCCTACTCCCCCTCCAACTGCAACCGCAAATCCCGCAGTACGGGCAATGTGCTGCGGACTCGCTCCAACCCCAGCTCTCCGACTACCTGATTGATTAGCGGCGCGATGGAGGAGATCGCCTGATCCCGCGCCCTGCGGCCAGCCGGACTGATCGCCACCATCTTGCGGCGGGCGTCGTCCCAGTCGGGGCGGATGTGGATGTAACCGGCCCATTCCAGCTTGGCCAAGGTGTTGGTCATCGCCCCCCTGGTCACATGAAATGCGCTGGCCAGCTGTGCCGGGCTGCGCTCATCCCCGATAAAGGCCAAATGGTTCAGGACCGAGAAGTGCGAAATTTCCATGCCCTTGGGCAGAACGCGGCTGAGCCGGTTCCGCAAAAGTTGGTCTGCGGTCAGAATCTCGCTGAACAGCGCAACCGCCAGGGCATTGGTATCGTCAGGCATAGTTCCAATCTGGATCAGGGGCCGTCGAATGGACGGACGTGAGTCAGAGAAGGCACGCGGTGTCGTGCTTCTGTAACAGCATTATCATCCAGATCAAAATAGTGAATGCCGGGTTCGGTACCTGCGTCGATCAGTACCTCGCCCCATGGGGCGACAACCATGCTGTGCCCGTGTGTGACGCGTGTCTTGCCGCGGGTTTTGGGGTGCGTTCCGGTTTGACCCGGTGCGATGACCCAACACCCCGTTTCGATGGCGCGGGCGCGCAACAGCGGCCGCCAATGCGCGGCCCCGGTTACCGGCGAGAACGCCGCCGGCACGGTCAGAATATGTGCTCCGGCTTGGGCAAGAGCGGCATAGAGTTGCGGAAATCGGACGTCGTAGCAGACGGTCATCCCGATCTTTCCAAAATCCGTATCAGCGATCACCGCATGCGAACCGGGCCTGTAGTTGGCCGATTCGCGAAAAGTTTCCAACTCGGTCACCTGCACATCGAACATGTGGATTTTATCGTATCGGGCGATCACCTTGCCCGTAGGGTCGATCAAGAAGGACCTATTGGCAAATCGGCCATCCGGATCGTGCGTCTTGAGTGCCAACGACCCGACTAACAACCATACTTTCAGGTTAGCGACGTGCTCGCGCAAACCTGTGAGGGTCGTGTCGTCTTCTTCGTGCTGCAGTACCTCACGCTGTCGTGTGGTGCTGGTCGAAACGCAATTGGTGACTTCAGGCGTCAGAATGAAATTCGCGCCCTGTTGTGTCGCCTCCGTCATCATGTCGCGCACCATTGCGAGGTTCGCAACAGGATCGTCGGACGAAGTGATTTGCAGCAGGGCAGTTTTCATCAGGCGGCCAAGAGCGGATCGAGCTTGCCTTCACGCTCAAGATCGTAAAGATCATCACAGCCGCCGACATGAGTGCCTTCGATGAAGATCTGCGGCACCGTTCGACGACCGTTTGCCCTCTGGATCATCTCGGATTTTCGATTTGGGTTGGCTAGCACATTGATTTCGGTGAACGAAATCCCTTTTTGATTCAAAAGTCGCTTGGCTGCATGGCAAAAGCCGCAGAGCGGCGAGGTGTAGATTTCAACCGTTTTCATTTCCGTTCCCCAAGGGTTTGGTGCAATCTAGGGGCAATTAGGCAGTCTTGGCAACGCGCGCTAGTACCAACACAGAAATATGATTTGCTCCCGCCTCAAGGCAGGCCCTCGCACAGGCGCCCAATGTCGCACCCGAGGTCATGACATCATCAACCAGCAACACGTTCCGATCCATCAGTCCGCTTTTTCGTTTGGGGTGGGCAGAGATGGCGGATGCAAGGACTTGGGCGCGCTCCGCGCTCGTTTTGCCATCAAGTATTGGGGTTCGCCGTACGCGTATCAGAAGATCGGGGCATACGGGCAACCTTGTTTCCTGACCCAGATACTGAGCTAGTAAGGCGGATTGATTATAGCGGCGCTTCACCAGTCGCGACCAGTGCAACGGAACGGGCGCAATCAGCATGTTTGGCCTCAGGACTTCGCGGCCCGCTCGTGCCATCCAAAGTGCTGCAGGACGCGCGAGTTCCGGCCGGTCGCCATGTTTGAGTGCGAGGATCATTTTCCTTGCTCGGCCCTGATAGAGCAGCGCTGCGCGGCCCTCTGCCCATGGCCGGGGAGCTAGCATGCAGTCGTCGCATTCGATCCGATGACCGTCCGCCTGCCCAGGCAGCGGGACGCCGCAGCTTTCGCAAATGGTCCCGCCGATAAAAGACGTGTCTCGCCAACAGGGACCGCACAGGCCGAAATCCGAGGTGACGAGATCACCGCAACTAAGGCAACGGGGTGGATAAATCAGTTCGATGGCGGTTTGAATTCGGTTCCACATGCGTTAACTGCGCCTCATGAAGATGCCATCGCTCAACGCAACTGCCCTGTTCGACCGCAAGGTCCTGGATGCCCATCGCGCCCGTGCACAGGATGAAGCTCTGTTCCTGCACCGTGCCGCAATCAACGAAGTGCAGGATCGGTTGTCGATGGTTAACAGGACATTTACGCGTCCAGCAGTCGTGACACCGTTTCCGCATCTTTGGCAGAACGTGTTTCCCGGTGCAAAAACGGTTGCCGACCACGAGCTTCTAGAGCTGGAACTCGGATCGCACGATCTTGTTGTTCATGCCATGGCCTTGCACTGGGCCGATGATCCGGTTGGGCAACTGATTCAGTGCAGACGAGCGTTGAAAGCGGACGGTTTGTTGCTGGCCATTTGTTTGGGTGGCGACACATTGAAAGAATTGCGCGCAGTCCTGGGGCAGGCAGAAGTCGAAAAGACAGGTGGCCTCAGCCCGCGCATAGCGCCGATGGGGGAAATCCGGGACTTGGGTGCATTGCTACAACGGGCGGGTCTGGCCTTGCCGGTGGCGGACAATTTGGCGCTGACGGCGGAGTACCGGGACATTTGGCACCTAATGAAAGATCTGCGAGCCATGGGCGAATCCAATGTCATGATCGGGCGGTTGAAACACCCGACGCGGCGTGCCGTGTTCGAGCGTGCCGCAACCTTATATGCCGAAAATTTTTCAACGTCGGATGGCAATCTGAATGCGACTTTTGACATGATCTGTCTGACCGGTTGGTCACCCGACGAGAGCCAGCAAAAACCACTGCGACCGGGATCCGCAAAGGCCAGTCTGGCCAAAGCGTTGGGCGCAACCGAGAACAAACTGTCCGATTGACCGACCGGTAATTCCCATTATCTCAAGCCGAAACGAAATTCAGGAAGCTCGATATGTTTGACGCCACCCGACCAACTCACGCTCCGGCGGATCATCCCAAGGTAAAGATGGGTCGTGTCGGGATTCTGTTGGCAAATCTGGGCACACCAGACGATTATTCATACTGGCCGATGCGGCGGTATCTCAACGAGTTTCTATCGGACAAGCGGGTGATCGATTATCCGTCGTGGAAGTGGCAACCTATCCTGCAATGCATCATATTGACCAAACGTCCGTTTAGTTCGGGGGCCGCGTACAAGTCGATCTGGAATAACGACAAAGGCGAAAGCCCATTAATGACGATTACCAAGGATCAGACGGCAAAGCTGCGTGCCTCGATGGAGGTTAGATATGGCGACCGTGTGATGGTGGAATTCTGCATGCGCTATGGAAATCCGTCAACGAAATCCAAGGTACGGGAAATGGTGGCGTCAGGGTGTGACCGTATCCTCTTCTTTCCGCTGTATCCGCAATATGCCGGGGCGACATCGGCGACCGCGAACGATCAGTTCTTTCGGGCTCTTATGGAAGAGGTTTGGCAACCAGCCTGCAGAACCGTTCCGGCATATTTCAGTGAACCAGCCTATATCGACGCTCTGGCGAAATCTGTTGAACGGGCCTATGAGGCGATGGAGGAGAAACCAGAAATACTGGTGTGCTCCTACCATGGTATGCCCGAACGGTATCTTCAGCAAGGCGACCCGTACCATTGCCAATGCGTCAAAACCACGCGACTGTTGAGAGAGCGGCTTGGCTGGTCGGACGATCAACTCGTTTCAACGTTTCAGTCAAGGTTTGGTCCGGAAGAATGGTTGAAACCCTATACTGTCGATCATGTGGCCGACTTGGCGCGTCAGGGAAAAAAGAAAATTGCGGTGATCGCGCCGGCATTTTCTGCGGATTGCATCGAGACGCTGGAAGAGATCAACGAAGAGATTCGCGAAAGCTTTGAGGGGGCAGGCGGAGAAAAGTTTACCTATATTCCGTGCCTCAACGCGGATGATACGCATGTCACGGCGCTGCAAACTGTCATTGAGGCAAATTTGAAGGGTTGGTTGGACTGATCCATCCAGAATCGCGGGAACAAAAAAAGGCGGTGGAATCTCCACCGCCTTTTCTTCAGATGACTTGCGTCGTCTTAGCTTGCAGCAACAGCTGCGCCAACCAGAACCAGCAGGATCAGGGGCAGCAGGATGCCGCTCGACGAGCCCTGTGTCTCTTCGACAACTACAGGTGCTTCAACAACCGGTTCTTCCAGGTTGCCAGCAAATGCGGTCGAAGCAGCAGCAGTCAGAGCAGCAGCGAGAACGAGTTTTTTCATGTTAACCTCCAGTATTCGCGCGATTCTCAAAAAATGAACCACGCACCCAAGACTTACCTCGTGGCTTTTTCTAAGCAGCAAAGCGCGGGGATTGCAAATGCTACTTGCTGGTTCAGCAACTTAGCAGGCGGAAATGTCGTCAAATTAGCAACACCTGCGAACCCACTTTTGCCATGCTAAACAGTTCTTGAATATGTTCGTTGTAAAGCCCGATGCAACCATTCGAGGAGCGGCGCCCAATTTTGCGCGTATCATGCGTTCCATGAATTCTATAATACTTCCAGCTTAGATATAATGCGTGTGTTCCCAAGGGGTTGTCCGGACCCGGCGGGATGTAGTCGGGCCATTCGGGGTTGCGTTTCTTCATTGACGGCGTCGGCGACCAGCTGGGCCCTTCGACCTTGCGTATGACGCTTGTTCGGCCGCGTCGGGTCAACTCGTCGGTTAATGGCACTGAAGAAGGATAGAGTTTGTAAACCGTTTGATCTTCGGACCAGTAGTGCAATGCCCGCGAAACTGTGTCGACCAGAATCGCGCCGTTCTTTGTATTGGAGAAATACGGTTGCCAGCTAAGAGCTCGGAAACCCGAAATATTGCGGCGCACAGGCGTCTCGGGCTCGGGGGCGGGCCGCAGCGGATCTCCCGGAATATATTGCGCGATTGCAGGTGTCGCCAGTAGCGAGGCTGCTCCGGTTAGGAAGCAACGCCGAGATGCCAGATTGGGCGCTTTTTTTACCATGGTTCAGGACCTTTTCGAGTTCTTGTCATGGAAATCTTGGGCAGTTTATTGCCAGAAAGCCTCAGTCGCAAATCAAACCGGCATATTTCGGCCATATTATTCAACAGGGTGTTTGCCCAAGCTCGTTTACCACGCTATTTGCATTCCGATGTAATGAACCGGATAGATCATGGCGCGACTACTTTCTCTTTTGTTGGTGTGTTTCGTGGCGCTCGCCGCCTGTACGGAAACGGCCGAAACCCGGCTGGGCGCCGATGGTAGACCATTGCCGAAACCCTATAAAATTCGGGGAAGCGCGGACAAGTTGCAATTTCGCATGCTTGATTCGGTCAATGCGTTACGGCAGGCTTCGGGATTGCAGCCTGTGCAATTGAATGCGCAACTCAACGCTGCAGCCGAAACCCATGCGCGCGATATGTCGCGACAAAATCGGCCCTGGCATTTTGGGTCGGACGGATCATCGCCATTGGACAGGGCGATGAGGGTTGGATATACAGGAACATTTCTTGGCGAAGCGATTTCAGAGACCTACGAGACAGAATTGGAAACCCTTGCGGCCTGGATGGACGCTCCTGGCCCGCGCTCGGTGATCATGAACCCCGACGCGACAGAGATGGGGTTCGCATGGCATCAAGAACCAGGCGGCAAGCTTTGGTGGACACTTGAAATGGGGGCGTTGTCACGCTGAAGGTCGTTCGGTTGGTCATGTCCGCGGTTGGACGTAAGTGACATCGATGAGGTCATCGTCGATTAGCTACAAGCGCCACCGGTTTCCATCTCAGATCATTGCGCATGGTTATGACCGCACGTCCGTTTCAATCTGAGCTTGCGGGAAGTTGAAGAGATGCTTCTGCAGCGCGAGATTGACGTGTCTTACGAGACTGTCCGGCTTTGGGTCAGCGAGTACCGCAACGTGCGGGGCAACTACGCCACCAAGTTGCCATCTGCGCTCAGTTTCATGCCCGGATACCATTGCTCGAACTTGGTTCTGAGCGTTCCATCGAGGGTGCGGGCGCGGGTTTGAAGCATCAGGAGGGCGCCGCGTTTTGACAATCGAATTTGCTGGCGTTTGTCGAAGCGTTTTCCGACAACGGTGTTGACGGTGCTTTCAACGAAGCCGGTTGAGACGCGCTCGCCGTAGCGTCGTCGCTCGGCATAGTTCGGGATCATGTGTTTGCTGTTGGTGATGTATGGCTCAAATTCGACGGCTGATTGTCTGACGTCAGCACCAATGGGACAGTTTAGGTCGATTTGATAAGAGAGGGTTTCTGGCTCATCGTAACCGCCAAGGAGTGGAGATGAGAAAGAAACCCGGAACCAAGCAGAGCCACGGCGAGAAAGTTGTCAAAGACATCCGCCGCGCGACGCGCAAGCAATATACAGCTGAAGAGAAGATCAGGATCGTGCTGGACGGTCTGAAGGGCGAGGACAGCATTGCGGAGCTGTGCCGTCGAGAGGGCATCGCCCAGAGTCTGTACTACAGCTGGTCCAAGGATTTTCTGGAAGCCGGCAAGAAACGTCTGGCAGGCGACACGGCACGTGCTGCGACATCGACCGAGGTCAAAGGCCTGCGCCGTGAGGCCCGCGATCTGAAAGAAGTTGTGGCAGAACAGGCCCTGGAACTGCGCCTGCTCAAAAAAAGCATGATCGCGGATGGGGGCGACGACGAATGAGGTATCCCGCATCCGAAAAACTGGAGATCATCCGCCTCGTCGAAGGTTCGCATCTCCCGACCAAGCGCACTTTGGAAAAGCTGAGCATCCCGAAGACCACCTTCTATCGCTGGTATGACCGGTATCTGTCGGGTGGTCCTGAGGCGCTTGAGGATCGTAGTCCCAAGCCATCACGGGTCTGGAACCGCATTCCCACGCCAGTGCGCGAGAAGATCAAGGACCTGGCTCTGAAGGAAAGTGAGCTTTCCCCGCGTGAGTTGGCTGTTCGCTTCTCCGACACAGAAAAGTACTTTGTGTCAGAGGCTTCGGTCTATC